>NZ_JBHJVK010000005.1:0-43446 GCF_042264695.1 Kitasatospora sp. NPDC056138
CACCACCCCCCGGATCATGCGAACTACAGGGGGGAACAGTCATGCCGAGCCGGAGGCCGGGAGCCCCATTGCGGGGCCACGGAAAAGGTAACGGGGGCTGCCGCACCTGCGTGAGCCGGCCGGCGTGTCGAGGGCTCACCCGGACGGCGTCGTCGGTTGGCGGGGGCACAGGGGCGGGCCAAGGGTGGGGGTGAGGGCTGCCGAGCGAGGAGATGTCATGGAGCGTCGTCGTCGAGGGCGCCGGACGGCTGTCGTGGTCGCTGCCGTGCTGTGCGCCGGGGCCGGGGTGGCGGGGTGTTCCTCGTCCAGCAGGCCGGTGGGGTCGCCGGCTTCCTCGGCGGCGGCGGCCGCGCAGTCCGCGCTCGCCTCGGGCGCCTCGCAACTGGCCTCGGCCGCCGGCGGACTGGCGTCGGCCGCCGCCTCGGCGATCGCCTCCGCCCGGGCTGCGGCCTCGTCCGCGCTGGCCGGTGTGAAGGGTGGTCTGGACGCCAGGGAGGACGTGACGATCGGGGAGGTGGTGACGGGTTCCGACGACCGTACGGACGCGCCGCTCACCATCACCAACCACCAGTCCACGCCCGGCCGTTACACCATCGAGGTGGACTTCAAGGACCAGTCGGGCAAGCTGCTCGACGCCGTCGTGGTCAGTGTCCCCGAGCTCGCCCCGGGCGCCACCACCGACGCCGCGGCCCGCAGCCACCGCGAGCTCTCCGGTCCGGTCACCGCCGAAGTGGGCGCGGCCCTGCGCTACTGACGGCCGCCCGGGGCGGACGGTCACCCAGGGGTGGGCCCACCGGAGCCCGACGCCCCGACCTGACGGAGACCGACGCGCTCGGCGGCCCCGGCCCCGCAGCCGTCCCGCCACCGGGCCGGTCCGGCCCGGTGCTGCTCGGCGGGGCGGTGAACCTTAAGGCCGGCTCAAGCGGCAACGTCGGCCCTTGACGGCGGAGTTGGTCTAGTCCATTTTGGTGCACAGGTGCAGGGAGCCCTGGGCCGGCGCCGGTGGTCCAGACCTCCGGCGCCGGTTCCGCGTACCCGCGTGCCGTCCCGCGGGCCCCTGCTCGCCCCCGTCCCGCTGCCATGCCCCTGGCCACGTGGCCCCACCCCGCGTGACCTCCCCCAAGGGGGCGGCAGTTCCCCCACAACGAGGAGTCATGCACCCATGAATCGTGCTCTCCCCATCGGCCAGGAGCCGGTCCGCCGGCGGCGGTCGAAGAGCCTGGCCGCGCTCGCGGTCGGTACCGCCGCGTCCCTGCTGCTCGGTGCGGGTCTCGCGCTGACCTCGGGCGGCACCGCCCAGGCCGCGCCGACCAACTCCACCGGTGCCCCGGCGACCAGCGGGGGCATCAAGGTCGCGTACTTCGACCAGTGGTCGATCTACGCCAACGGGTACTACCCGAAGACGGTCCAGGACACCGGCGTCGCCTCGAAACTGGACTACCTGATCTACGACTTCGCCAACATCGACCCGGCCAACCTCACCTGTTTCGAGGCTACCAAGGCCGCCTCGCAGGACGAGAACAACCCCAACGCCGGTGACGGAGCGGGCGACGCGTACGCCGACTACCAGAAGACGTACGACGCGAGCACCAGCGTGGACGGCATCGCCGACACCTGGAACCAGCCGCTGGTCGGCAACTTCAACCAGCTGAGGAAGCTGAAGGCGAAGAACCCGAACCTCAAGGTCCTGCTCTCCATCGGCGGTTGGACCTACTCCAAGTACTTCTCCGACGTGGCCGCCACCGACGGGTCGCGGAAGAAGTTCGTCTCCTCCTGCATCGACATGTTCATCAAGGGCAACCTGCCCGCGCAGGGCGGCTTCGGCGGTCCCGGGACGGGGGCGGGCATCTTCGACGGCTTCGACGTCGACTGGGAGTACCCGGGCGGCGGCGGGCACACCGGCAACCACGCCTCGCCGGCCGACAAGCAGAACTTCACCGCGCTGATGGCCGAGTTCCGCTCCGAGCTGGACGCCCAGGGCAGCGCCGACAAGAAGACCTACGCGCTCTCCGCGGCGGTCGGCGCCGGCCAGGACAAGATCCAGAACGTCGAGACCGACAAGCTCGGCCGGTACCTCACGTTCCTGGACGTCATGACCTACGACATGCACGGCGCCTGGGACGCGACCGGGCCCACCAACCACCAGGCCCCGATCTACTCCGGCCCCGACGACCCGATGACGCCGGTCAAGCCGGGCAACGGCAAGTACTCGATCGACAACGCGATCAAGGCCTGGACGGTCGGTGACCCGCAGTACGGGATCCCCGGCGGTTTCCCCGCCAACAAGATCAACATGGGTGTCCCGTTCTACTACCGCGGCTGGACCGGTGTGCCCGCGGGCGCCAACCACGGCCTCTTCCAGAGCGCGACCGGGCCGGCCACCGGCTCCTCGATGTCCGGCAACGTCAACGGCATCCGGATGTACAAGGAACTGAACGGCTTCGTCGACAATCCGGCCGACACCTACTGGGACGACGCCGCCAAGACCTCGTACTTCTACGACGGCACCACCTTCTGGAGCGGTGAGAACGCCCGGTCGATCCAGGCCAAGCTGGACTACGCGCACTGCAACGGCCTGGGCGGCTCGTTCGCCTTCTCGCTCTACGACCTGGGCACCCAGACCTCGCTGTTCGACTCGATGGTGAACGCGACCAACGGCTCCGCCGCCAACTGCCCGGCCCCGCCGACCTCTTCGCCGTCCTCGTCGACCAGCAGCTCGCCGACCTCCTCGCCGTCGAGCTCCCCGACCGGCTCGCCGACCTCCTCCCCCTCCTCCTCGCCGTCCTCCTGCGCGGGTGCCCCGAGCTGGAACGCCGCGACGGTCTACGCCGCCCCGACCAAGGTCTCCTGGAAGGGCCACTACTACACCAACAAGTGGTGGACCCAGGGCGAGGACCCGACGCTCAGCGGGCAGTGGGGCGTCTGGACCGACAACGGTCCCTGCTAGCAGGTGATCTGACGCAACGAGCAGTCAGCCGCCCCGGGTGCCGATGCGCCCCGGGGCGGCCGGTCGTGATCAGACGATCCGGCCGTCGGCGAGCTCCACCACGCGGTCCGCGAGTTCCATCAGCGTCGGGTCGTGGGTGGCCACCAGGGCGGTGACGCCCTCGCTGCGGACCACGGCGCGCAGCAGTTCCATGACGGCCCGCCCGGTCTCGGAGTCCAGTTGACCGGTCGGCTCGTCGGCGATGATCAGTGACGGTTCGTTGGCCAGGGCGCGGGCGATGGCGACGCGTTGCTGCTGGCCGCCGGAGAGCTCGCCCGGACGCTGGTCGGCATGGTCCGCCAGTCCGACCAGGGCCAGCAGGGTGCGTGCCCGCTCCTCGCGCTCGCGGACCGGGACGCGCCGCAGGCGCATCGGAACGCCCACGTTCTCGGCGGCGGTGAGGATCGGGATCAGCCCGAACGACTGGAAGACGAAGCCGATCCGGTCCCGCCGCAGGGCCAGCCGGCCCTCCTCGTCCAGCTGCGTCAGGTCGGTGCCGTCGAGGGCTATCTCGCCGCTGGTGGGGCTGTCCAGGCCGCCGACCAGGTTGAGCAGGGTGGTCTTGCCCGATCCCGACCTGCCCTTGAGCGCGACGAGTTCACCCCGTCGGACGTCGAAGGAGACGCCGCGCAGTGCGTACACCTCCCCGGCGCCGGAGTCGAAGCACCTGGTCACGTTCCGAATCGTCACCATCTGTGCGGCTGCGGTGTTCTGCTGGATCGTCATGCCCAAGTGTGCGCGATAGTCACATGATTCGCGCAAGACCCTTCCGTTTCAGGGCTTAATCTGACAATAATCTTCGCTATTCGGTGACATCGGGTCCTATCGGGGGAGACGCGGCATGGTCGGCTTCCTGATGTGCCGACTCCGTGGGCGACTTCCGCTGGCGGCCGCCGCCATGCTCACCGTGCTGATCACCGCTGCGGTTCTCGCCACGCTGACGGCGTTCAACGAGAGCGTCGGCGAGCCCGGACTGCGGCACGCGCTCCAGGGCCCCGCCTTCGCCCGCACGGTCGTGGTGGTCCGCGGACACGGCGACGTCGGCGCGCGGGCCACGGAGGACGCCGCCGTCGCGCGGCTGGGCCGGGGGCTCTTCGCCCCGCTGCCCGACACCGTCCGGAGTGTGGCCGACAGCCGGTCCTTCGCCCTGCCCGGCGCACCCGTGGGCGGTCCCGCGGGGGCCGACCCCGACCTCACTCACCTCTCCTCCCTCGACCGTTCGCAGACCCGCCTGCTCGCCGGACGATGGCCGCAGGCCGCCGCCGGGCCCGCCACACCGATCGAGGCGGCCGTCCCGCGGCCGGCGCTCGACCGACTGGGACTCTCCCCGGCCGGCCTGCCGGCGGTCGTCGACCTCACGGACCGGTACGACGGCACCGCGCGCGCCGTCAGGATCACCGGCGTGTACCAGGCGGCGGACCAGGACGATCCCTACTGGAAGCTCGACGACCTGGCCGGTCGCGGCGTCCGGGTCCAGTCCTTCACCACTTATGGCCCGCTGCTCGTCGACGACGCCGCCTTCACCGTGGCCGGGCTCGCCCAGGACGGCCGCAAGTACCTGGTCACCTCCGACTTCGACACCCTCCGCATGGCCGACTCCCAGGCCCTGGGGGACCGCGCCGGGCGGCTGACCCTCGACGGCCTGCAGGTGGAGACCGAACTCCCGCAGGTGCTCAAGGAGTTGGAATCGGACCGGCTGGTTGCCCGATCCACGCTGCTGATCGGGATGCTGCAGCTGACGGTGCTCGCCGTCGCCGCACTGCTGCTGGTGGTCAATCTGGTGACGAACCGTCAGATTGCGGAGAACGAACTGCTCGCCGCCAGAGGCGCTTCACGGCTGCGGATCGGTGCGTTCACCGCCATCGAGGCAGGTCTGCTCGCGCTGCCGGCCGCACTGCTGGCCCCGCCGCTCACTCCGCTGCTGGTCCGGCTGCTGGCGGGTTGGGGGCCGCTGGCGAAGACCCGGCTGCACACCGGTCTTTCCTGGACCAGCTGGCTGGTGGCGGCCGGCTGCGCGCTCGGCTGCGTCCTGCTGGCGGCCGTGCCCGGGCTGCTCCGCTCGGCGGGGACGGCAACGCTGCGGCGCGCCGGACGGCGCCAGGCGGCGGTCGCCGGAGTGGCCCGCTCCGGCGGGGACCTCGCGCTGCTGGGCCTGGCCGCCGTGGCATACCAGCAACTCGCCCACTACGCCGGGGGAGGCCTGAGCGCGGACCAGGCCGGCCGGCTCGGCATCGATCCGCTGCTCGTGGTGGCCCCCACCCTCGCGCTGGCGGCCGGCACCGTCCTGGTGCTCCGGGTGCTGCCGCTGGTGGCCAGGCTGGGGGAGCGGCTGGCCACCCGGCGGCAGGACCTGGAATCCGCGCTGGTCGGCTGGCAGTTCGCCCGGCGGCCCGGGCACAGCACGGGGCCGGTCCTGCTGATGGTGCTCGCCGTCTCGATGGGCATGCTCGCGCTGGGGCAGCGAGCCACCTGGTCCGGCTCCCAGGGCGACCGGGCGGACTTCACCACCGCCGCGGGTCTGCGGATCTCCGCCTCCGGCACAGCGCCGATGGGCCAGAGCGGCCGGTACGCCTCGCTGCCCGGCGGAGACCGCCTGGTCCCGGTCGCCCGGGAGAGCCTCGTGCTGCCCGGTCTGAGCGACGCCGGGCTGCTGGCGCTGGATTCCGCAGCGGCGGCACAGCACCTGCGGATCCGCCCGGACCTGCTCGGTGGCCGCACCGTCGGCGACCTGTTCAAGACGCTGGTCCAGCCCGCGCCCGACGGCCCCCAGGCGGGAATCCCGCTGCCGGGCCACCCGCGCCGGATCGACCTGGACGTGAGCGTCCGGCTGACCGGTCCGGACGGCGGCGGAGCAGGCAGTCCGCACGGCCCGACGGTCAACCTGTGGCTGCGCGACCGGTTCGGGGTCCCGTACGAGGTCCAGGTCCCCGTACTGCCGGTCGGCGACCGGACCGTCTCCGTCGACCTCGGCCCCGACCTGGGTGCTCCGCTGGGAGCGGCGGCCGCTCCGCTGACCATCGCCGGGATCGTGATCACGTTCGACCGGGCCGAGGAGCCCGGTGTCATCGGCGAGCTGACGGTTCACCGGATCGCCGCCGCCGACAGCGCCGACGGACCGGCCACGGCGGTGACCGTGCCGGCCGGCCTCGGGTGGTCGGTCACGACCAAGACCGTCCGGAAGCAGAGGGAGCCGTCGCCCGGCGGCACCGCCGTCGTGGAGGGGCGGAACCCGTTGGTGTTCCGCTACCCGGCCGCGATCGATCCCCAGGTGAGGACGCTCCTCGCCCCGGCCGACGGGAGCGGACGCACCGCGCCGGTTCCGGAGCTCAACGGGATCGCCACCCGCAGCTTTCTGGCGGCGATCGGCGCCTCGGTCGGCGACCGGATCCTGGTCCCGCTGGGCGGCACCACCGTCGGCGTGCGGCTGGTGGCCGCCGTGGCCGCGCTGCCGACGGTCGAAGGTCCCGCCCTCGCAGTCGACCTGGGGGCGCTGAACCGCGTCCTGGCCGACCGGCAGAGTCTGCCCGTCGTCCCGGACGAGTGGTGGCTGCCCGGTACCGGACCGGGCGACCCGCTGCCGGGAAAGGCCGCGGCGGAGCTCCGGGCCGGGCCCGGAGCCCAGACCCTGCAGCTGCGGGAGGAGGTCGCGGCCGCGCTGCGCGGTGACCCGATAGGAGCGGCTCCGCAGAACGCCCTGGCGGCTCTGGCCGTGGCAGCCGCCGTGGTGGCCGCGATCGGGCTCGCCGCCGCGACCGCGGGCGCCGCGGCCGAACGGGCCGGCGAGTTCGCGGTCCTGCTCGCCCTGGGTGCCTCCCGGCGCCGGCTGGCCCGCGCGGTGGTGGCCGAACAGGGTGTCCTGGTGCTGCTCGCCGTGGCGGTCGGTGTCGGTCTCGGCACGGTGCTGGCGCACCTGGTGCTCCCGCTGATCGTGCTGAGTCCGGCGGCCCGCCGTCCGGTACCCGAGGTGCTGGTGCACCTGCCCCTGGGCCAGGTCGCGCTGCTGGCGCTGGCGATCGCGGCCGGACTGCTGGTGTCGGTGCTCCTCGGCGGACGCCGCAACCGGGACCTGACCGCACGCCTGCGGCATGTGGAGGAGACATGAGCGAGCCGCTGGGCGGTCTGGCCGGAGCACCCTGGGTGCGCACCAGGCTGCGTACGGCACCGACGGCGGCCCTGCTGACGGCCGTCCTGGTGTTCGTCACGGCCTTCCTGGCCGCCGCCCTGCCCCGCGCGCAGGACCGGGGTGCGGACCAGGCGCTGCGCGAACTGATCCGCAGGCACGGCCCGACGGCCGGCTCCCTGACGGTGAAGGTCCGGCCGGACGTCCTTCCGTCGGCCGAGGAACCCGTGGACGACTCCGGGCTGCGCGGGACCGAGCTGGATCTTAAGGCCAAGGCGGTCGCCGGCGCTGTCCCGGCTCCGCTGCGGCTGACGGCCGACGGCCCGATCTACGGCTCGGCGGCGAAGGCCTCGCGCGACCTGATGGACAGCGGACTGGCCCGCCCCGGCGGGCTGCCGCCCAAGCTCGGCCTGTCCTACCTGAACGCCGCCGCCTCGCACGCCCGCCTGGTGGCCGGCCGGTGGCCCACCGCCGCCGTGGCGCATCCGCGCTACGAGGTGGCCCTGTCCGAGGTCACCGCCGCCACCCTCGGCGTCCGGGTGGGCTCGACCCTGAACGCCGGGCCTCCGGTGGGGGGGACCAGTGACGGGGCGAGGGCCGAGGTGGTGGGGCTGTTCAGCCCGGACCAGCCGGAGAGCGCCTTCTGGGCGGGCACCCCGTGCCTGGCCGCCGCCTGCCTGAGCAGCATCGTGAAGGACGGCATGGCCATCCCGTACTGGTCGGCCGGTGGCCTGGTCGGCCGTGGCGCACTCGCCGGGCTGTCCTCCTGGGGCGCCGGTTACCTGGACTTCTACCAGCTCCCGTTCGACCCCGCCGCACTGCACGCCGACCGTCTGCCCGCCATCCGGAGCGCGGTGGCCTCGCTGATGGCGGGACCGGCGAACGTCCGGCTGCCCGACGCACTCGGGTCGCACGACATCCAGGTCGACTCGGTACTGCCGCAGCTGTTCACCGAGGCGGCCCACCGCCAGGCCGCCATCGCACCGCTGACCGCGGGCGGCCCGCTGGGCGCGGCCGGGGTCGCGGGCGCGGTGCTCTGCCTGGCCGCGGCCCTCGCCGCCGAGCGCCGGGCCACCGAGCTGCACCTGCTCCGCGCCCGTGGCGGTTCGCGGACCGGGGTGCTGCGCCGGCTGCTCGGCGAGACGGCGGTGACGGTGCTGCCCGCCGCGCTGGCCGGAACGCTGCTCGCCCTGCTGGTACTGCCGACCGGGCGCTGGGGTGCCTCGGTGCTGGCCGCCCTGGCGATCACCCTGGTCGCGCTGCTGGGCCTGCCGCTGCGGGCCCTGGTGCTGTCGGTCGGTCCCCGGCCGGACGGCGGACGGCGGCGGCTGGTCGTCGAACTGGCGGTGGCGGCCGTCACCGTGGGCGCGCTGGTCGCCGTCCGGCGCCGGGGGGTGGCTCCCGGCGGCGACGGAGTCGACCTGCTGCTGGTCGGCGCCCCGCTGCTGCTCGCACTGACGGCGGCCCTGGTGCTGGCCCGGCTCCATCCGGTGCTGATCGGCTGGGTGGCCCGTCGGGCGGGCCGCCGCCCCGGGCTGGTGGGGTTCCTCGGGCTGGCCCGCGCCGCCCGGGGAGAGGGGCGGCGGAACCGGCCCTCCGTCCTTCCGCTGCTCGCCCTGCTGCTCGCGGCCACCACGGCGGGCTTCGGTGCCACGGTGCTGGACTCGGTCACCGCAGGGCGTGAACGGGCCGCCCTGACCGATGTGGGCGCCGGGGCGAGGGTGGCCGGCCTGGCCGCCGCGGTCCTGCCCGAGGGCTTCGAGGCGGCTGCGGCCCGGTTGCCCGGCGCCGGCACGGCCACCGCAGCCTGGACCGACGACGGGGTGTCGGTGGGCACCTCCGGCAGTGCGCTGATCTCGGGCGTCACCGTGGTCGTGATCGACCCGGTGGCCTACGCCGAGCTGGCCCGCGACCTCGGCCGCGGTGGCTTCGACCCCGCGCTGCTGGCCGACGACGGCCGGGCGGACTCCTCGGTCCCGGCCCTGGTCAGCCGGGACGTGGCCGAGCGCCTCGGCGGCGCGCCGGGCGCGGTCCGGTTCGCGTCCGCAGAGCTCCGGGTCCGGGTGGCGGGAGTGGTCGACGGTACCCCGGTCGTCAACGGCGGTGGCGGAACCAGGACCATGGTCCTCCCGGCCGGCCCGGCGACCCGCCGACTCCCGCGGCTCGGCCGCCCCAACCTGTGGCTGGCCACCGGCCGACTCGAGACGGCCGCGCTGCGCGACCTGCTCCAGCGGCTTTCCCCGGCCCGCCCGGTCGCTGCCGGCGCCGCGTCGAAGCAGTGGTCCGAGGACTCCTACTCGGTCCGGACGAGGGCGGAGGCCGCTCGCGAACTGGCCGTGGACCCGCTCCAGCGGACGGGGGTCGGGCTGTTCTGGGCGTCCGTCGCTGCGGCCGGCGGCTACGCGCTGCTGTCCGTCCTGCTGACCCTGGTCCGGGCCGCGCCGGAGCGGGCCGCGCTGCTGGCCCGGCTTCGCACCATGGGCCTGCGGCCGTGGCAGGGGCTGGCCCTGATCCTGGCCGAGGCGCTGCCGCAGCCGCTGGTGGCCGCAGTCGCGGGTGGCCTGGTGGCCGCCGCCGCGGTGCCGCTGCTCGGCGCGGCGGTGGACCTTTCGGCCATGGTCGGCGCGCCGGTAGCCACCGGGCTGCGGACCGCCTGGCTGCCGGTTCTGCTCCAGGTGCTGGCCCTGGCGACGATCGCGACCGCGACGGTCGTCGCCGAGGCGGCGGTGTCCGGGCGGCGACAGATCACCACCGAGTTGAGAGCGGGGGACGGGCGATGAGCGACACCCAGACGGGACCCGGCTACCAGGAGCTGCAACGGGCGGCGCTGGCCGCCGCCGGGGAGCGTGCGTACGGGGCGGACGCGGCGATCGCCTGCGACCGGCTGGTGCGGATCTTCACCGCGGACCGGGTGGAGGTCCAGGCCCTCCAGGGACTGGACCTGGTGGTGGACCAGGGGGACCTGGTCGCGCTGGTGGGTGCCTCGGGCAGCGGGAAGTCGACGCTGCTGAACATCCTGGCGGGCCTGGACGTGCCGACGGCCGGCGGTGCCCGGGTGGCGGGCCGCGACCTGCTGGGGATGTCGGCCAAGGAGCGGCTGCGCTACCGCCGGGAGGTGGTCGGCTTCGTCTGGCAGCAGACCGCGCGCAACCTGCTGCCCTTCCTGACGGTGGCTCAGAACGTCGCACTGCCGATGCAGTTGCGTGGCCGGGCCGGATCCAAGGGGGCCGCGGCGCGCCGATCGGCCCGGGTTGCGGAGCTGCTGGAGGTGCTGGGCATCGGAGATCTCGCCCACCGCAGGCCGTCCCAGCTCTCGGGTGGTCAGCAGCAGCGAGCCGCCATCGCGGTGGCGATGGTCAACTCCCCGGCGGTGCTGCTGGCGGACGAGCCGACCGGCGAGCTGGACTCGGAGACCGCCGCCGGGATCTTCGAGGCCTTCCGCACGACCAACCGGGAGCTGGGTGCCACGGTGGTGATCGTCACCCACGACCCGATGGTGGCGGGCGAGGTGCGCCGCACCGTGGCGATCCGGGACGGCCGGACCAGCAGCGAGGTCCTGCGGCGGACCGTGATCGACGAGCACGGCGCGGAGACCGTCAGCGAGCGCGAGTACGTGATGCTGGACCGCACCGGCCGGGTGCAGCTGCCCCGCAAGTTCCTGGAGGCGCTCGGCATGGAGCACCGGGTGGCGGTGGACCTCGAACCGGACCACGTCGCCGTCCGGCCGGACGGCCCGACGGGGAGCTGAGCCACCGGTCGGCACCGGGCCCGCGGGGTCCCGGCGCCGACCGCACTCAGTCCAGGTCGTCGGTGCGGCCCAGGGCGTCCGGCTGGGTCTCCTCGATGCGGCGCAGCATCCGGCCGAGCAGCGCGGAGAGTTCGGGGCGCTCGGCCTGGGTGATGTCCTGGAGCAGCTCCTCCTCGAAGACCGCGGCCATCCGCATCGACTCCAGCCACTTGTCGCGGCCTTCCTCGGTCAGCTCGATGATCACGCGGACCCGGTTGGCCTCGTCCCGCTCCCGGGTGACCAGGCCCTCGGCGACCATCCGGTCGATCCGGTGCGTCATCGCGGCGGGGGTCAGGCCGAGCCGCTTGGCCAGGTCGCCGGGGCCCATCCGGTACGGGCTGCCGGAGACCACCAGGGCCTTGAGCACCTCCCACTCGGCGGAGGTGATCCCGAGCACAGTGAGCTGCCGCCCGTAGGCGACGCTCATCCGCCGGGCGACCCGGGAGAGGGTCGAGACGATGGTCTCGACCTGGGGGTCGACCGTGGGGAACTCCCGCAGGTAGACGGCCACTTGGTCGGCGATGTCCAGCTCGTCGCAGGTCGTCGGTGCGGCCTTGGGTGCACTCATGCGGCCCATTCTCCCACGAAGGGATGCAGGCGTTAAGCCTTTGACGGTTCAGGGTTCCGATGTTTAGAGTTTAGCTCTGAAATCTTCCGCATCGAAGAGTATCCGCTCGAAGAGTGTCTGCTCGAAGAGTATCCAGTGAAAGGGTGTGCACGGTGACCGGCACGGTGAAGCAGCAGAGGCAGCAGCGTCATGGGGCGGGCGGCCCGCTGCGCCGCGTCCAGATCGGCAATGCGCTCAGCGCGTTCGGCAGCGGATTCACGATGCCGTACATGTTCGTCTACGTGGACCAGGTCAGGGGCCTGGGCTCGCTCGCCGCCGGGATGGTGTTCACCGTCTTCGCGCTGGCCGCGCTGGCTGTGCTGCCCTTCACCGGCCGCGGGATCGACCGGTACGGTCCTCGCCCGGTGCTGCTCGCCGGTACGGCCCTGGCGGCCTCCGGAGCGTTCGCGTTCGGCCACGCCACCGGCACCCCCGGCCTGCTGCTCTCGTCCTTCCTGTTCGGCGCGGGTGTCACCACCTGCCAGCCGGCGCTGGCCACGATGATCGTGCGCTGCTCGACCCGGGCCACCCGCTCGCGGGCCTTCGCGCTCCAGTTCACCCTGGTCAACCTGGGGATGGGCATCGGCGCCCTGGTCGGCGGACAGATCGTGGACGTGGCCGACCCGGCCAGCCTGACCCGGCTGTTCACCATCGAGGCGCTGACCTTCCTGGGCCTCGCCGTCGTCACCGGCACCGCGCGCATCCCGGCGCCCGCGCCGGTCGCGGTCGAGGAGACCGAGGGCGGTCCGCAGGGGCTGCGCGCGCTGTTCGCCGACAAGGCCATGATGCGGCTCTGCCTGCTCGCCGGGCTGATCTTCTTCACCTGCTACGGCCAGTTCGAGTCAGGGGTCGCGGCCTTCGCCACCGACACCGTCGGCACCGCGCCGTCCACCCTGGGCCTGGCGATCGGCGCCAACGCGCTGACCATCGTGGTGCTGCAGATGTTCGTGGTGAAGCTGACCGAGCGCCGCCGCCGCACCACCGCGATGGCCGCCGCCGGCGTGGTCTGGCTGGGTGCCTGGGCGATGGCGCTGACCGCCGGTCTGGTCCGCTCCGACGAGCTGGCCGCGACCGTGGCGATCGTCGCGGTGTACGCCCTGTTCGGCGCCGGTGAGTCGCTGCTGGCCCCGACCATGGGCCCGATCGTCGCCGACCTCGCCCCGGCCCGGCTGCTCGGCACCTACAACTCCGCGCACGCCCTGGTGAAGCAGATCGCCATCGCCGTCGGCCCGGCCGTCGGCGTGCTGCTGGTCGGCTCCGGCACCTGGCCGCTCTACCTCGCCGTGATGGTGCTCTGCACCCTGCTGATCGTCACCCTGGCCGTGCGCCTGCGGGCCCACCTGACGCCCGCCCAGGACAACGCCGTCCTGCAGCCGGGCATCCCGGTGACCCGGGTTCCGGCCCGCCGCGCCTCGGTGACCTCGACCGGGGAGCTCCCGGCCGTGGCGTGACCTCGGCCCCACCGGCTTCCGGCCGCCGTCCGCAGCACCTCGGGGGAGGAGCTGCCGGACGGCGGCCGGACCCGTCTTTGACGGGGCCGGGTCCGAAAAGGGGCCAGGCCCGAACGGAGTCAGGCTTCGAAGGGGGTCAGGAGAGGGTCGTGGGCATCAGCAGGGAGAAGGTCTCCGCGCGGTCGGGGAAGCGGACGGCGAGCGGGGCGATGGGGCCGCCGAGTTCCAGGACCAGCTGGCCGGCGCCGCCCGCCGCGACGGCTTCCAGCAGGAAGTCCCGGTTCACCCCCACCCGCAGGCCGTCCGCCGGGCCCTCGGGGTCGGCCACGGTGAGCGAGCCGTCGGCGGACACGGCCAGCACCGAGACCTCGCACGCGGCGCCGTCCTGGCTGCGGACCACGCTCCTGGTGGCGGCGCCGGCCAGGGCGCCGCGCAGCTCGGCGGTGTCCAGGCGCAGCCGGTGGGTGGGCTCCAGCCGGATCAGCGGCCGGTAGTCGGGGTAGTCCTGGTCGATCCGCTCGCCCAGTACGGCGCGGTCGTCGACGGTGGCGATCAGCCGGTCGCCCTCGACGACGAGGCGGACCGGCCGGGCGCCGGAGCCGTCCAGCAGCGGGCGGAGCTCGTCCACGAAGGAGGTCGGGGCGATCACGCTCGCCGTCCCCTCGGCCGGTCCTTCGAGCGGTGCCTGGGCGACGGCCAGCCGGTAGCGGTCGGTGGCGACCAGGCGCAGCAGCCCGGCCTCCGCCTCCAGCAGCACGCCGCCGACGGCGGGCTGTTCGGGGTCGGTGCCCACGGCGAAGCGGACCGCGTCCAGTGCGGCGGCCAACTCCCGGGCCTGAACGGTCAGTCGGGCCACGGTGATCGGGTTCATCGGGTTCTCCCTCAGGTCGAGTAGCGTCCGTACCGTGGAGAGCTCGCGACGCGCGTCGGCCAGACCGTCCTCCAGCCGCCGCAGGTGACCGTCCAGCACCTGCCGGGCCGTGCCCGCGGGCTCGCCCAGCACGCGCGAGATGTCCGCCAGCGGCATGCCGACCCGGCGCAGCCGGGCGATCAGCCGGGCGTCCGCCAACTGCTCGGGCGCGTACCAGCGGTAACCGCTCTGCGGATCCACCCACGCGGGCCCGAACACCCCGGCCCCGTCGTAGAACCGCAGTGCGCTCACGCTCAGCCCGCTGTCCCTGGCCATCTCACCGATGCTGTGCATCACGCTGCTCTCCACGCCGACGACTCTGTGGCCTCGACCAGGTCGAGGGTCAAACCCGGGCGCCCACCGTAGTACGAGGTGCAGCGGGGCCTGCCGCGTCGGATGCTGGCTAGGGTTTCGGAGCAAGGGCGACGTAGTGTCAGCCGGGGCCGGCACCCCACAGCTATCGAAGCGATGAATCGGCGAGGTCATGGCACACGCGACAGTCACCGACACCGACCCCCCGGTCCGCACCGCGCTCCCGGCGCGGGCGGCCCGGTACCTGAGCGGGCCGGAGGTGGGGTGGGTCGTCCGGTACTCGGGCTGGCTCGGACCGGTCGCGGTCGCGCTCTTCGCCGGGATCCTGCGGTTCTGGAACCTCGCCTACCCCAACGCCTTCGTCTTCGACGAGACGTACTACCCCAAGGACGCCTGGTCGCTGCTGCACCAGGGCTACGAGGGCGTCTGGCCGGAGAACTCTAACTTCGGGATCCTGTCGGTCCCGCAGAACGTCCCGCTCACCCCGGCCCCCGAGTTCATCGCCCATCCGCCGCTCGGCAAGTGGGTCATCTCGCTCGGCGAGTCGGCCTTCGGCCTGCACCCGTTCGGCTGGCGGGTGGCGGTCGCGCTGCTCGGCACGCTGACCGTGCTGATGCTGGCCCGGATCGGCCGCCGGCTGTTCTCCTCCACCCTGCTCGGCTGCACCGCCGCGCTGCTGATGGCCGTGGACGGCCTGCAGTTCGTGATGAGCCGGGTCGGGCTGCTGGACGGGGTGGTGATGTTCTTCGTCCTCGCCGCCTTCGGCTGTCTGCTGGTCGACCGCGACCACACCCGCGAGATCCTGCGCGCCGCCCGGGCCGAGGGCGGCCGGGCCGGGGACGAGGTCCGGCTCGGGCTGCGCCCCTGGCGGCTGGCGGCCGGACTGCTGCTCGGCGCGGCCTGTGCCACCAAGTGGAACGGCGCCCAGATCCTGGCCGCCTTCGGACTGCTGACGGTCCTGTGGGACCAGTCCGGACGCCGCTGGGCCGGGGCCGCCCGCCCCTGGCGTTCGATGCTCCGGCGGGACGCGCTGCCCGCCTTCCTCTCGACGGTCGGCGTCGCCGTACTCGTGTACGTCTCGGCCTGGAGCGGCTGGTTCGCCACCGACGGCGGCTTCGACCGCCACTGGGCCGAAGGCCGGGCCGGTCTCTCCCCGCCGCGCACCCCCGTGGTGGACATCCCACTGCCGCAGGTCCCGATGGGCTGGGTGCCCGAGTCGCTGCGCAGCTGGTGGCACTACCAGGCGCAGATGTACGACTTCAACACCGGCCTCACCAGCCCGCACATGTACCAGTCCAACCCGTGGAGCTGGCTGGTCCAGGGACGCCCGGTCAGCATGTACTGGCAGCAAGTGCCGCAGGGGCAGCAGGGCTGCACCGCCCAGGGCGGCTGTGCCTCCCAGATCCTGGCGCTCGGCACCCCGCTGCTCTGGTGGACCGCCTGCTTCGCGCTCGCGTACCTGCTCTGGCGCTGGTTCTTCCGCCGGGACTGGCGGGCGGGTGCGGTACTGGCGGGTGTCGCAGGGGTCTACCTGCCCTGGTTCCAGTACCAGCACCGGACGATCTTCTCCTTCTACATGGTGGTGCTGGTCCCCTTCCTCTGCCTGGCGGTGGCCTTCATGCTGGGGGCGATGCTCGGCCCGCCCGGCTGCCCGGCGCCGCGCCGCCGGTACGGGGCGATCGCCGCAGGTGCCGTCGTACTGGCGATCGTCGGCTGCTTCGCGTACTTCTACCCCCTCTACACGGCGGAGGTGATCCCCATGACGCAGTGGCAGGAGCGGATGTGGCTCACCAGCTGGATCTGAGCCGTGGCGGCCGCGAACCAGCTCCTTCCGGTCACGCCCGCCCTCGGGGCCGTCACGGCCGCGCTGCTGCTCGCGGCGGTCGCGGTCGCCGGCTGGGGGCTGCTCGGACACGGCCGGGACGTCCTGCGGGCGGGGCTGCGCGCCGTGCTGCAGCTGGGGGTGGTCGCCTACGTGATCACCTGGGTGGTCGGCTCGCTCTGGACCTCCGCGCTGTTCGTCCTGGTGATGTTCACGGTCGCGGTGCGGACCGCCGGGCGGCGGATGACGACCGGACCCGGCTGGTACTGGGCCGCCGCCCCGATCGGGATCGGGGTGCTGCCGGTGCTGGCGCTGCTGCTGGCCGGCGGACTGCTGCCGCCCGAGGGCCTGTCGGTCATCCCGGTAGCCGGAATCCTGATCGGCGGCGCGCTCACCGCCACCTCACTGGCCGGCCGCCGGGCACTGGACGAGCTGCGGCAGCGGCACGGCGAGGTGGACGCGGCGCTCGCGCTCGGCTTCGAGGACCGGGACGCCCGGCTGGAGATCTGCCGGACGGCGGCGGCGACCTCGCTCGACCCGGCACTCGACCAGACCAGGACGGTGGGCCTGGTCACCCTGCCCGGGGCCTTCGTCGGGATGCTGCTCGGCGGGGCGACGCCGGTACAGGCGGGCGCGGTGCAGCTGTTCGTGCTGATCGCGCTGCTCGCGGTGGAGGCGGTGGCGATCGTCGTGGTGCTGGAGCTGGTCGCGCGGGGACTCGTGGCCCACGGGGTCGGTACGCCGATCGGGTAGGCTGGCGGGTGTTGAAGGGGAGTAGCCCTCCACCGGACCGTCGACATACTGGCCTCGCCTCGTGCGGGCCCGGCGCCCGGGACACCCGCCCGTCGCGGGGTGTCGGCGAGACCTTCGGCCGCAGTGCTGTGACCATGACCAGTGCTGTCGGGCCGAGGCGTCCCCCGATGGGTGGTCATCCGGCCGGGCAGCCAGACCAAGGGAAACCACGTCCCGATGAGCCTGACCATCGCCGCTCTGACCTTCGGCATCATCTTCCTCGCCGAACTGCCCGACAAGACCGCCCTGGCCAGCCTGGTCCTCGGCACCCGCTACCGGGCGGGCTACGTCTTCGCCGGGATCGCCGCCGCCTTCGCCCTCCAGGTGGGCCTCGCCCTGGCGGCGGGCAGCCTGCTCGCTCTGCTGCCGCAGCGCTGGGTGGAGGGCGTCACCGGCCTGCTCTTCCTGATCGGCGCGCTGATGCTGCTCTGGCACAGGGACGAGGAGGAGGACGGTCACGCCGCCAAGGAGCCCTCCTCGGGCAGTTTCTGGAAGGTCGCCGGAGCCAGCTTCGTGGTCGTCGCGATCGCCGAGTTCGGTGACCTGACCCAGATCATGACCGCCAACCTCGCCGCGAAGTACGCCGACCCGATCTCGGTCGGCATCGGCGCCTGGCTGGCGCTGTGCGCGGTCGGCGGGATCGCCATCGTGGGCGGGCAGAAGCTGCTGCAGTACGTCCCGATGAAGGTCATCGTGCGGGTGGCGGCCGGTGTGATGCTGCTGATGGCCGCCTTCAGCGTCTTCAACGCCGTCACCGGCTGAGCCGTTCGCCGCGCGGTCGGCTCCCCGGGCTGCGTGGTGCCCCCGCGCGGTTCCCCGCGCCCGGGGCCCGGCTCAGCAGCCGGTGCCGGCCTCCAGGGCGGCCCGGGTGTTGGGGCCGTACACGCCGTCCGGGTCGCCCTGGACGTCCGCGTACTGCTGGTAGTCGCTGACGGCCGCCTCGGTCTGACCGTCGTACTTGCCGGAAACCCGCAGGTACGGGTCGCCACAGTCCCGAAGCTGGCGCTGCATCGCGGTGACGTCCGGTCCCCTCATGCCCGGGGTCAGGGTGGGCGCCGTGCTCCGGGTCGGGGACGGTGCGGCGGTGCTCGGGGCGGCGGTCGGGGACGGGGGCGGGCTCGGCTTGGCCGTCGTGGGCTTCACCGCGATCACCGGGGCGCGGCTGACCGTGGGGGACGGCCTGGCGCTCGACCTGGTGGGGGACGGCGAGGGGCTGTCCGGCGCCGCGCTGGACGGCGGGGCGCTGACCGCCGCACCGGTGGGCAGGGCCGTCATGGTGCCGATCGGAGCGGGGACCGCCTGGTCGTTGCCGCCCTTCCCCTGGGCGGGCGCCAGCGCGAAGGCGATACCGGCGCCAATCGCGACGATCCCCACTCCGGCCGCCGCCATGGCGGCCTTGCGTCTGAGCGGGGCCTCGTGCTGCTGCACCCGCCGCTCGGCCCGCCCACCGGGCCCGTCGCCCTGCTGGAAGGCGAAGGTCCCGAGCTCGGCCGGCTGCGGCTGCGGCTGGTACGGGGGAACGGGCTGGTGCTGCTGCCGGTACGGCGGCTGGAACTGCTGCTGGTGGGGCCGGTAGGGCTGCTGCGCGGGCGCGGGCGCGGGTGCGGACGGGTACGGCTGCGGCGGTACGGGCGGCAGCAGCGCCGTGGCCTCGGCGTCCTGCGCGGGGACCGGCGGCAGCAGGGCGGTGGGGAACGCGTCCGGGTGCGGTTCCTGGTACTCGGCCGCGGCCGGGACGTACGGGCGGACCAGCGGCGGGCCCTCGGTGTGCGGGAGGACCGCGGTCTCGTCCATGTCCGGGTGCACCGGGTGCACCGGGTGCATCGGGTGGCCCGGCTGGCCGTACGGGACGGCGGCGCACGCGCAGCCGCCGGGAGTCCGGACGGTGCCGCACCTGGCGCAGTGCTCTCCCGGCATGGGCCGGTCCTCCTCGGTTCCGATGGCGAACCCGCCTGATTATGCAGGAGCTAACGGGGAGTTGACAGAGTCGAGTGCCCGATCCCGGGGTAGTTGTCCGGTTCTGTGGCGGTCTGCGGTGCATGAACGATTCGCGGCGACCTGGTGGCGGCCGAGTGCGGACGGTGCCATCAAATGTGATGAATTCGGACAATACTGACATCATGGTGAGGCGGGACGATCATCAGCCCGGACCTCACCGAGGAGCTGACATGGCGAACCCGGCAGCCGCGTCCGACCGTGCCGGAACGGGCGGGGTCGGCCCCGCGCAGGTGGCGGTCCACAACCTCTGGGTACCCATCGGCGCACTGCTGCTGGCGATGCTGCTCGCGGCGCTCGACCAGACCATCGTCTCCACCGCGCTGCCCACCATCGTCAGCGACCTCGGTGGCCTCGAACACCTCTCCTGGGTGGTCACCGCCTACCTGCTCGCCTCCACCGCCGCCACCCCGCTCTGGGGCAAGCTCGGCGACATGTACGGCCGGAAGCGGCTCTTCCAGGCCTCGATCGTGATCTTCCTGATCGGCTCCGCACTCTGCGGACTCGCCCAGGACATGGGCGAGTTGATCGCCTTCCGGGCGCTGCAGGGCCTCGGCGGCGGCGGGTTGATCGTGCTCTCGCAGGCGATCGTCGGCGACCTCGTCCCACCCCGCGACCGGGGCAAGTACCAGGGCCTGTTCGGTGCGGTCTTCGGTGTCACCAGTGTGCTCGGACCCCTGCTCGGCGGGGTCTTCGTCGACAACCTCAGCTGGCGCTGGGTCTTCTACGTCAACCTGCCGGTCGGCGTCGTCGCGCTGGCCGTGATCGCCGCCGTGCTGCCCGGCGCCGGGGCGAAGCGCCGGCACACCATCGACTACCTGGGCACCTTCCTGATCGCCTCGGTCGCCACCTGCCTGGTGCTGATGACCTCGCTCGGCGGCACCACCTGGCCGTGGGGCTCCTGGCAGGTCATCGGCCTGGCCGCGCTCGGCGCGGTCCTGCTGGTGGCCTTCGTGGCCGTCGAGAACCGGGCCGCCGAGCCGGTCATCCCGATGCGGCTGTTCCGCTCCCGGACCTTCGGCCTGGTCGCGGTGATCTCCTTCGTGGTCGGCTTCGCGATGTTCGGCGCACTCACCTACCTGCCGACCTTCCTCCAGGTCGTCATGCAGGTCTCGCCGACGCTGTCCGGCATCCACATGCTGCCGATGGTCCTCGGCATGCTGCTCACCTCGGTCGGCTCGGGCCAGATCGTCTCCCGCACCGGCCACTACCGGATCTTCCCGATCGCCGGGACCGTGGTCACCGCCGTCGGCCTGGTCCTGCTCTCCCGCCTCACCGAGCACAGCAGTACCGCGGAGATGAGCCTCTACTTCCTGGTCTTCGGCCTCGGCCTCGGCCTGGTCATGCAGGTGCTGGTGCTGATCGTGCAGAACTCGGTCGGCTACGAGGACCTCGGGGTGGCCACCGGCGCCGCGACCTTCTTCCGCTCCATCGGCGCCTCCTTCGGCGTCTCCATCTTCGGCACCGTCTTCGCCTCCGGCCTCAACCACCGGATGCGGGACGCCCTGACCGGCCTCACCCTGCCGCCCGGCTTCAGGCCGGAGGACGTCACCGCCGACCCGCGCATCATCGCCACCCTGCCGGCCGCGGCCCGGGCCGCGGTCCACCACGCGTACGCCGAGTCGATCACCCGCGTCTTCCTGTACGCGGTACCGCTCGTGATCGTCGCCTTCGTGCTCTCGCTCTTCATCCGCGAGCACAGGCTCCGCAGCACGGTCACCGCCCCCGACCTTGGCGAGTGCATCGGCGTGAACCCCGTCGAACGCTCCTCGCTGGACGAGATCTCCCGCGCCCTGTCCGTACTCGGTTCCAGGGACGCCCGGCGCGACCTCTTCCGCCGGATCACCGCGGAGGCCGGACTCGATCTCAGGCCCGCCTCCAGCTGGCTGATCCTCGCCATGCACCGCCAGGGCCACGTCGAGCCGGCCGAACTGGCCGAGCGCCGGATCGTTCCGATCGACGTGGTCGAGGCGGCCGCCAGAGAGGTGGAGGGCCGCGGCCTCGCGGTCCGCAACGGACTGCCGCTGCGCCTCACCGAGCGCGGTGAGCAGGTCGCGCTGAAGCTGGTCGCCGCCAGGCGCTCCCAGCTGGCCGCGCTGATGGGCGACTACGACGAGAAGCGCTTCGGGGACCTGGCCGACCTGCTCAACCGCCTCAGCGGCCAACTGTGCAGCGACGACCGCGACCGCCCGGACCGCACCGCTCCCGAGCGCGTCCCGCACAGCGAGGGGCGCTCGTTCTGAGTGCCCCGCTGCCCGCCGCAGGTCGGCAGCGGGCGGCGGGGCAGGTGCGGCCGGCAGGGCTCAGACGGGGGCGGGCACCCAGCCGGCCCGGTCCCAGGCGCGCAGCTGGTCGGCCTTCGGGGTGGTGGCGAGGCGCGCGACCTCGGGGCCGCCGAGGACCAGGGTGCTCGCCGTGGCGGGGGAGAAGGCGGGCAGCGCGGGGGCGTTGGGACTGGCCGGGACGGAGCCGTGGGCGAAGGAGGAGACCAGGTCGATGAAGGTGTCCGAGACCAGGCGCTCCAGCGGGCCGTCGCCGAACTCGGCCGCGTTCTCCGGGATCGCGTTGGTGCCGAAGAGGAAGGGCGAGGTCGCCTCGTGCGGGGTCCCGAAGTAGGGGGCGCGCACCGGATGGGCGAACTCCATCCGGTACTGCGCGCTCGCGTTCTCGCGCGCCCGGCGCTCGGCGAGGCGCACGATCTGGTACCGGAACAGGCCGTCGCCGTAGATCTCGGTGAACAGGGACAGCGGGTCGGCGGCCCGGCCCTCGGCGACGGCGGCCGCGCGGTACGCGGTGATCAGCCGGTCCGGCAGCCCGCTCGGTACCTCGGCCGCGCCCTTGAGCAGGTAGTTCCGCACGGCCTCCGGCAACTCGGCGTCACTGGTGGGAAGTCGCATCGGGACGGGGGAGCCGGGGCCGGTGAAGAACGACCCCTCGGTGGCGGCGTTGACCGCCAGCACCGGCAGCCCCGGGTCCGGGAGCCCGTAGTCGTACCCGCGCATCCAGTGGCCGTCCACCACCGGTCCCCGGTACTCGCGCCCGCTGGCCTGGGCCCTGCTCTCCGGGGCTCCGGCGAACAGGGCGTCCCAGGTGTCGCGGAGCGTGGCCGCCGGGACGTCGCGCAGCCCGGCGACCGAGGTGCCCAGGCGGGCCGCCACCGAGGCGAAGGCGGTCCGGGAGTCCTCCGGGGTCAGCGCGGCCGCCGGGCTCCAGACGTGCGCCGCGCTGATCGGCACGATCCGGCGGATCACCGACCGCAGTTCCGGCAGCAGCGCCAGCTGCCAGGTGCTCGAACCGCCCGCCGAGGTCCCGGCCACCGTGATGTTCTCCGGATCGCCGCCGAACGCACGGGCGTTGCGGTACACCCAGCCGAGCAGCGCGGCCTGGTCCTGCAGGCCCCAGTTGGCGGCGAAGCCCGTACGGTGGTCGGCCAGGTCCTCGTGCAGGCCGAAACCGAAGATGCCGAGCCGGTAGTTGAAGGTGACCACGACGAGGTCGCCGCGCTCGGCGAGCGCGGCGCCGTCGTACGTGGGCATGCTGCCCGAACCCAGCATCCAGCCGCCGCCGTGGATGTAGACCAGCACGGGCCGGCTGCCGTCGGTGGACGGCGTCCAGACGTTGGCGTAGAGCGAGTCCTCGCTGCTGCCCGCGAGGACGGACTGGAGCGAGGGGGCGGCGAAGGCGGTGGCGTCCCGGACGCCGTCCCAGGGCCGGGGCGGGCGCGGTGAGGAGAACCGCAGCGGCCCGACGGGCGGCTGGGCGTAGGGGACACCGCGGAAGACGCCGAGGGCGCCAAGGTTCTCGCCGCGCACCCGGCCGGCGGTGGTGCGGGCCAGCGGAGCACCGGCCGTCGGGGCGGCGGAGCGGGTGGCGGCGCGGGCCGGAGCGGCGGCGGTGGCGGCTGCGGCTGCGCCGGCCGCGGTTCCGGCGAGGAACGTGCGTCGGCGCATGCCCTGGGGTCGTCGCATCACTGGCTCCTCGGCTGGTCCCGTGCCTGGGCGCGGTCGGTTTCGGCCGAGTCTGCGTTCGCCGCCGGGAGCGGTCCATCCGGTGGCCGGAACTCCGTCAGGTGCACGGCGCCCGGTGCCGTTGCGGTGGCGAACCGGAAGCGGAGGCTCCGTAGGCTGGGCGGGGGCGGCGTCCGGCCGTCCGTCGTGCCAGGTGTGAGAGGTGTCGCGTGGGTAGTGTCGTGAAGATCAATGTGCTGACGGTGCCGGAGGAGATGCGGGAGACGCTGGAGAAGCGGTTCGCCTCGCGCGCCGGAGCGGTGGAGAACTCGGACGGCTTCGAGTGGTTCGAGCTGCTGCGCCCGGTCGAGGGGACCGACAGCTACCTGGTCTACACCCGGTGGGCGAGCGAGGAGCACTTCAAGGCGTGGATGGAGGGCCCCATGCAGGCGGCACACCGTCAGGGCCCGCCGGCCGCGGAGGGCGGCGAGGCGCCGCAGCGCCCGGCGGCGTCCGGGTCCACGCTGTGGTCCTTCGAGGTGGTGCAGTCGGCCGGCCCGAAGGAGTAGCAGGTCGCGCGGTTCCCCGGGCCCCGGGGAACCGCGCTCAGCGGCGGAAGTCGACCGGGGCGGCGAAGGCGGCCCGGCGTCCGGCCCGGCGCAGCGCGCGCAGGACCGGGCGGCCCACGGTGAGGCAGAGGACGGCGGTCAGCGCGGCCCTGGGCAGGTCCCAGCCGAGGGACGTGGTGAGGCAGTAGACGAGGAAGCGGGGCAGGTTGGCGCTGAGCGGGTCACCGGGGACGAAGGCGATCGAGCTGCTCAGACCGCCGATGTAGGGCCAGCCCTGGAGGTTCATCACCGTCCCGTACGCGACGGCGGCGAGGCTGCCGTAGCCGGCGAGCAGGACGAGCTCGCGGCGCCCGCGCAGGGTGGCCGCCCCCGGCAGCACGCCGGCGCCGAGGCAGACCCAGCCCATGCTGAGCATCTGGAATGGCAGCCAGGGGCCGACCCCGCCGGTGAGCAGGGCGGACGCGAACATCGAGACCGAGCCGAGGACGAAGCCGAAGCCGGGTCCGAGCACCCGGCCCGCCAGCACCATCAGGAAGAACATCGGCTCCAGCCCCGCCGTGCCCGCCCCGAGCGGCCGCAGTGCGGCACCGGCGGCGGCCAGCACGCCGAGCAGGGCCACCGACTTGGCGTCCAGACCGCTCTCGCCGCCCTCTGCCGAGCGCCCCTCGGAGATCTGCGCGATCACCACGGCCAGCAGCAGCGGCATCAGCAGGGCGAACAGCCAGGGCGCGTCGGCGGAGTGACCGACCAGCGCGGAGGACCGGTCGGCGAGCAGCGGCCAGCCGAAGGCCGCGACGCCGACGGCCGAGATCAGCACGAGCAGGACGATCGATCGCCGGCCCAGCGGGACCGGCCGGGCCAGCGGTGCGTGCGCGGTCACGGGGTCTCCCCGGCGGCCAGCGCGGTGACCACCTGCGGGACGGTCAGCCAGGGAGCGGGAGTCAGGATCTTCGCGACCTGGGGGGCGAACGCGGGGGAGGAGACCACGACGTCGGGCGTCGGGCCGTCCGCGACGACCTCGCCCTCGGCCAGGATGACCGTGCGGTGGGCGAGTTCGGCGGCGAGTTCGACGTCGTGGGTGGCGAGCAGGACGGCGTGCGAGTCCGCTGCGAGGTCGCGCAGGATCTCCACCAGGCGTCCCTTGGCGGCGTAGTCCAGACCCCGGGTGGGCTCGTCCAGCAGGATCACGCCGGGGCGGGCGGTGAGCACCACGGCGAGCGCGAGGCTGAGCCGCTGGCCCTCGGAGAGGTCCCGGGGGTGGGCGCCGTCGTCGATGCCGGGGAGCAGCCGGGAGACCAGGGCGCGACAGGTGCCGGGCTCGGCGTCGGAGTCCCGGTCGGCGGCCGTGCACTCGGCGGCGACCGTCTCCGCGTACAGCAGGTCGCGCGGGTCCTGCGGGACCAGGCCGATCCGGCGGATCAGCTCCTTGGGCCGGGCCTGGTGCGGGGTCAGGTCGCCGACGCGGACCGAGCCGGAGGCGGGGCGGTGCAGGCCGACCAGGGCGCCGAGCAGGGTGGACTTCCCGGCTCCGTTGCGTCCCATCAGCGCGGTGATCTCGCCCGGGTGCAGATCGAGCCGGACGCCGCGCAGCGCGGGGACCGGCCCGCGCCGGACGGCGAGGCGGTCGACGACGGCGACGGCCCGGACGGGCGCGGAGGGGCCGGGCGCGGAGGGGACGGCGGCCGCAGGCGAACGGCCCTCCAGGCGGGCCCGCAGCGGGGCGGCCCTGCGCCGGGCGTCGCGGACCGAGAGCGGCAGCGGCGACCAGCCGACGGCGCGGCCGAGCGCGACCACCGGCGGGTGGACCGGGGAGTGGGCCATCACCTCGGCCGGTTCGCCCAGGACCGGCGGCTCGCCGCGCCCGGGGAGCAGCAGCACCTGGTCGGCGTACTGGACTACCCGCTCCAAGCGGTGCTCGGCCATCAGCACGGTGGTGCCGAGGTCGTGGACGAGCCGCTGGAGCACGGCCAGCACCTCCTCCGCCGCACCCGGGTCGAGTGCGGAGGTCGGCTCGTCCAGGACCAGCACCCTGGGGTGGGTGGTCAGCACCGAACCGATCGCGACCCGCTGCTGCTGGCCGCCGGAGAGCGAGTTGAGCGCCCGGCCCCGGAGTTCGGCCAGGCCCAGCAGGTCCAGGGTCTCCTCGACCCGGCGGCGCATCACGTCCGGGGCCAGGCCCAGCGACTCCATGCCGTAGGCGAGTTCGTCCTCGACGGTGTCGGTGACGAAGTGGGCGAGCGGGTCCTGGCCCACCGTGCCGACCACATCGGTGAGTTCGCGCGGACGGTGGGTGCGGGTGTCGCGCCCGTCCACGGTGACCCGGCCGTGCAGCACGCCGCCGGTGAAGTGCGGGACGAGTCCGCTGACGGTGCCCAGCAGGGTGGACTTCCCGGCGCCCGACGGCCCGACCAGCAGGCAGAGTTCGCCCTCGGGGACGGTGAGGTCGACGCCGCGCAGGGCCGGCTCCCCGGCGCCGTGGTACTGGACCGAGACCTGTTCGAAGGTGATCACGAGGAACTCCGGGGCGGGGTGGGTGCGGTGACGGCGGGCAGCAGGCCGACCAGTACGCAGAGGGCGGGCAGCAGGGGGAGCCTGGGCGCGGTGAGCGGGATCAGCGACGGGGTGAGGGCGCCCGGGTCACGGCCCGCCAGCCACACCATCAGCCCGGCGACCGCCATGCCCGAGCCGGCCACCGACCATTCGCGCAGCGCCCACGGATCGGGCCGGTAGCGGGTCCTGACGGCCCGTCGACTGCCGAGCGCGAGTCCGCCGGCCGCCGAGGCGAGACCGAGCAGCAGCAGCGGCAGGGCCCAGCCGGTGCCGTCCGCGCCGAGCAGCCCGTAGGCGGCCACGCAGACCCCGAGCAGGCCGAGCAGGGTGAGGGCGGCGGTCGTCCTGGCGACCCGCGGCGCGACGGCCGCGGTGCGGCCGAAGCCCCGGGTGTCCATGGCGGCGGCCAGGCTGACGGAACGCTCCAACGCGCTCTCCAGCACCGGCAGTCCGACCCCGAGGACGGCGCGCACGCCCCGGTCGGCTCCACCGCGCAGCCGGCGGGCCGCCCGCAGCCGCTGGACGTCGGCGACCAGGTTGGGCGCGAAGGTCATCGCCACCACCGCGGCCACCCCGGCCTCGTAGAGCGCGCCCGGCAGCGCGCGCAGCAGCCGGGCGGGGCTGGCGAGTGCGTTCGCGGCGCCGACGCAGACCAGCAGGGTGGCCAGCTTCAGGCCGTCGTACAGCGCGAAGAGCAGGGCCTCCGCCGTGACCCGGCCGCCGATCCGCACCCCCTGGGCCCAGTCCGGCAGCGGGAGCCGGGGCAGCGTGAGCAGCACATGGGTGCCGGGGACCGGTGAACCGAGCAGCAGCGCGAAGACCAGCCGGATGCCGAGCACCACCAGCCCGAGCCGCAGGAAGGTCCCGTACGAGCGCGACCAGGGCGCGTCGCCGCGCCGGGTGGCGACCACGTACCCCGCGACCGCGACGATCAGCAGGAGCAGCAGCGGGTTGGTGGTCCGGGAGGCCGCCGCGCCCAGCCCGAGCGCCCAGAGCCACCAGGCGCCGGGGTGCAGCTGGCGCGGGCCGACGGCCGGGCGGGTGGTACGGGGCTTGGGCACGGGGGAGTTCCTCGGGAAGGCTGACGGGCTCGGTCAGGTACGGCGGCGACGGGCCTGCCAGACGGCGCCGCCGGCCAGGGCGGCGATCAGGGCGCCGCCCGCGATCAGGCCGAGGGAGGGGCCGCCGCCGCGGTGCTCCGCGGTACCGGTCCTGGTGCTCCCGCCGTCCGCGACGGTGTCGCCGCAACCCTCGTGCGGGTAACCGGCGATGGCGCAGAGCAGGCCGTTGGTGTCGTAGCGCAGCGGGGGCGCGGCGACCGCGAGCACCTCGGCGGAGCTGGCCGTGGCCGGGACGGCGGCACACGCGGTGCGCGGCGCGGGCGGGGCCTCGGCCGACGGCGCGTCGGCGGCGGTGCCGAAGTCCAGCACCACGGCGACCCGCTTCCTGCCGGGCTGCGCCGGGGTCCCGGCGCAGATCGTGCCGAAGTCCCCGGCGGCGGTGGGGCGGGCGGCGTCCCGGCCGCCGTCCGGGCTGACCGCGAACCGCCAGCCGTCCACGCCGCCGTCCTGCGGGACGTGCACGGTCGGGCCCTGCTGCTGGTACGCCCAGGCGGAGCCGGACCACTTCCAGAACGACCAGTAGCGGTAGCCGGTGGCCTGCGCGGGCGCGGCACCGAGCAGCAGGGTGAGCGGGACGGCCAGTGCGGCGGCGAGCAGGGCCGCCGCCGCACGGCGCGGGACGAGGGTCACTTCTTCGGGTCGCCCTCGGACGTCTCGGCCTCGGGCTTCTCGCCCTCGGACTTCTCGCCCTCGGACTTCTCGGCCCCGGGCTTCTCGGCCCCGGGCTTCTCGGCCTCGGACTTCTCGGCCCCGGGCTTCTCGGCCTCGGGCTTCTCGGCCTCGGACGCCTCGGGCCGCTCGTCGGTGGCCGGGGCGTCGGGCGCGCTCCCGCTGCTCTGCTGGTGGGCGCCGCGACGACGGTTGAGGCTCAGCAGCAGACCACCGCCGATGCCGACCAGCAGGCCGATGCCGACCAGCCAGATCGGGGAGAAGCCGCTGTTGTCGTCGGCCTCGGTGATGCCGGAGCCGGGGGCCTTGGTGCCGTCGGGGTTCTCCGAGGCGGCGGACACGGCGGCGGTCGGCAGCTTCTTCGGGGCCGGGCCGGCGTTGACCAGCAGCTGCACCACGTTGGTGCCGCCGAAGTTGTACGGGTCCAGCTTGGCGGCCTGCGCCACCAGCAGCATCGAGGCGGCGGCGGAGGCGTCGGTGCCCGACTTGCCCTTGGCGGCCCAGTCGTAGCCGTTCCCGGCCAGCCAGTCGGCGGCGCTGGCGGCCTGCTGCGGGTGCCCGGCCTGGATCAGGCTGAGCACGGCCCACGCGGTGGCGGTGTAGTCCGGGGTGGGTGCGGCACCGGGCATGGTCTGCATCAGGTGCTGGCCGTTGGCGGCGAGCTGGGCGTTCAGGTACGCGGCGGCGGCCTCGGCGGAGTCCGCGCGCGGCACGGCCTTCTCGGTCGAACCGGCAGCGCAGGAGAGGGCCTTGGGTGCGCCCTCCGTCCGGTCGGTCGTGGTCACCGGCAGCCGGCCGCCCGCTGCGGCGAGTGCGGTCTGCGCGCTGGCCAGGCCGTTGGCGGCGAGAGTGCCGTCGGCGGCGGGCTGGTAGCCGAAGGCACCGCGCTGGTCGGCCGGGGCGTTGCAGCCGAGCTGGAAGCCGGCCAGGCCGTCGTACGCCGACTTGCCGTCCTTCGCCACGGTGGCGGGGTCGGTGCGGGTGGCGAGCAGTGCGCTGACGGCCAGTCCGGTGGAGTTGGCGTCACCCGGGTTGCCCGGGTTGAAGGACCAGGTGCCGTCCGAGTTCTGGCTGCTCCTGAGCCAGTCGACGCCCTTGCCGACGGCGTCCTGGTGCCCGCCGAGGGCGGAGAGCGCCTGGATCGCCATGGCGGTGGCGTTGCTGTCCTCGGTCTTGGGGTCGCAGGCGGTGGCGGTGGCGGCCCGGTAGGACGGCCAGCCGCCGTCGGCGCACTGCTGCCCGGTGAGCCAGTTCACGGCGGAGTCGGCCGGGACGACCTGTGCGCCCGCCAGTGCGGTGAGCGCCAGCGACTGGCGCCAGACGCCGTCGTACGTCGGGTCGCCCTTGCCGTACACCTCGGCGGGAGCGGCCGCGGGGGCGGGGGGCGGGGTGGTGTCGGCCAGTGCGGGAGCGGCGGCGGTACCGGCCAGCAGCAGGCCGGCCAGCGTGGTGGCGCCCAGGCGGGCGGCGGTCAGCATGACGGAGGGATTGCCTTTCGATGAGCGGTGCAGCGGCCCCTGTGGGCCGCCCGTATACCTCGACGGAGACCGGGCCGGAACCCGGCGTGGCCGCTCGCCCGCCCCGGGCGTTCCGGCTGCCCCGCCGTCGACCGGGCCGAACCGGTGGTTCGGCTGGTGCGGGCAGGGTCACGGTTGCGGGTCAGCGCCGGAGTCGCACCGGCTTTCCCCGGGGGAGGCGGATGAAGTTCTTTTCGCGCCCTCGACTCTATCCGGCCCGCCCGGCAGCCCGGTGCCGCCCGGAGTGGAACACGTATCAGTTCCGTGGGGCGCTCGGACGGGTGAACGGGGACGCGGAGACCGCGCGGAGCCGGGAGGCGCCCGCAGCCGGCCGGACCTCGGGCCACCCGTACCTCCCGGCCGCCCGGCGGGCAGTGCGCGGTGCGCGGTGATCCCGGCGGGAGCGGCGCCGACCGGTTCCCCCGGTTCATCCGCTCCCGGCACCGCCGCCGGACGCGCCGGGTTCAGTCCAGGGTGAGCAGCCGCGCGGCGGTGTGCAGGTCGGCGCGGACCTCGGCCGGCGAGGCCCGGCCGGACAGCCAGGCCAGCAGCGCGGCGTACCAGGTGTGGCCGATCACCCGCAGCGCCGCCTGCTGGGCGGCGGTGGGCTCCTCACCGAGCCGGGCGGCGGCCAGCACGATGGCCGAGGTCAGCGAGCTGACCTCGTCCACCTCCCGGCTCACCGAGCGGTCGGCGAAGGACAGCGCCCGGACCATCGCCTCCGCCAGCCGGGGCTCGCGGCCGAGCGCGTGGAACGCCTGGGTGAGTGTCTCGGCGACCCGGGCGGCCGGGTCCTCGCCGGCCGGCGGCCGGCGTCCGACCTGCTCGTGCAGACGTCCGAGCTGCTCCAGCATCACCGCGACCAGCAGGTGCACCTTGGACGGGAAGTAGCGGTACAGCGTGCCGAGCGCGACGTCCGCGCCCTCGGCGACCTCGCGCATCTGCACCGCCTCGTACCCGCCCCGGGCGGCCAGTGCGGTGGAGGCCCGCAGGATGCGCTGCCGGCGCTCGGCCTGACGCGGGGTGAGCTCGTCGCCCGGCAGGGTGGCGGCGGCGAGGGCGGCAGCGGTGGAGCTGCTGGTGGCGGCGGGGGTCAAGGCGGGCTCCTTATCGCCGCGGGCCCGCGGACCGGGCCTGCGGTCGCGGCACGCGGCCGGGCGGGGGCGCAGCGTGGCGTGAATCACCAACCCTGGATCCTGAGTGCAAGCTACGGGCCGGTATCTTCGAGGTCTCTCATTGTTCACTTGCCCAACGATGAGCTCCACACCACCATGAAACGTGATCTACTTTACCGCTGAGGCAGTCCGTGCCAGGGTGAGTAGGGATAGGGGCCCCGGATGACCGCGCTGCCGACCGCGCTGCCGAGACCGCTGCGGATCGCCCTGCTCTCCTACCGCGGTGACCCGTTCTGCGGCGGCCAGGGCGTCTACGTCCGGCACCTCTCCCGCGAGCTGGCCCGCCTCGGCCACCACGTCGACGTGATCGGCTCGCAGCCGTACCCGGTGCTGGACGAGGTCGAGGGCCCGGGATCGGTCCGCCTGGTGGAGCTGCCCAGCCTCGACCTGTACCGGGCCGACGACCCGTTCCGGACGCCCAAGCTCGCCGAGTACCGGGGCCCGGTGGACGTGCTGGAGGTCGCCGGCATGCGCACCGGCGGCTTCCCCGAGCCGCTCACCTTCTCCCTGCGGGCCCGCCGGTACCTGGCCGCCCACAAGGGCCGCTACGACGTGGTGCACGACAACCAGACCCTCGGCTACGGCCTGCTCGGCATCGCCAGGCACGGCTTCCCGCTGGTCACCACCATCCACCACCCCATCACCGTGGACCGGCAGTTGGAGCTGGACGCGGCGGCCACCAGGCTGCGGCGCCTCTCGCTGCGCCGCTGGTACGGCTTCACCCGGATGCAGCGCCGGGTCACCCAGCGGCTCGAAAACATCATCACCGTCTCCGGCAGCTCCAAGAGCGAGATAGCCGAGCACCTGGGCGCCGCGCCCGGGAACATCTCGGTGGTCCCGATCGGCGCGGACACCCGGCTCTGGTCGCCGGACGCGTCGGTTCCGGTGGTGCCGGGCCGGATCGTCGCGACCTCCAGCGCGGACGTCCCGCTGAAGGGCCTGATCCACCTCGTCGAGGCGCTGGCCAAGCTCAGGACCGAGCGCGAGGCGCACCTCGTGGTGGTCTGCAAGCGTCGCGAGGACGGCCCGGTGGCGGAGGCGGTCCGCCGGTTCGGCCTGGAGGAGCACATCGAGTTCCGCAGCGGGCTGACCGACCAGGAGCTGGTCGACCTCTACCGCTCGGCCGAGGTGGCCTGTGTGCCGTCGCTGTACGAGGGCTTCTCGCTGCCGGCCGCCGAGGCGATGGCCACCGGGACACCGCTGGTGGCGACCACCGGCGGCGCCATCCCCGAGGTCGCCGGACCCGACGGTGTCACCTGCCTGGCGGTGCCGCCCGGCGACGCGGGCGCACTGGCGGCGGCCCTCGGCCGGCTGCTGGACGACCCGCAGCTGCGCGCCGAGCTGGGCGCGGCCGGGCGGGAGCGAGTACTGGCCAACTTCACCTGGCAGCGCGCCGCCGAGTTGACCGCCGACCGCTACCGGGCGGCCATCGCCACCGGAGCCGGCCGGCGGGCCCGCTCCGGCGACGGCTGGCGCTACGTGGCCTGACCCGTCGGAGTCCTGACCCTCCCCGACGGGTCGTCAACTTGCAGTAGGGGAACGGATCCCGGGGTCGGCCCCGGGATCGAGTACAGCAGCAATGAATGGGAGCCCGCAGTGCTGACCGTCGATTTCTCCCGCTTCCCGCTCGCCCCCGGCGACCGGGTGCTCGACCTGGGCTGCGGCGGGGGCCGACACGCGTTCGAGTGCTACCGGCGCGGTGCCAACGTCGTCGCCCTGGACCAGAACGGCGAGGAGATCGCCGAGGTGCGCAAGTGGTTCGCGGCGATGGAGCAGGCCGGTGAGGCTCCGGCGGGCGCCTCGGCGGTCGCGATGGAGGGCAACGCGCTGGCGCTGCCCTTCGACGACGACACCTTCGACCGGATCATCATCTCCGAGGTGATGGAGCACATACCCGACGACAAGGGCGTGCTCGCCGAGATGGTCCGGGTGCTGAAGCCGGGCGGGCTGCTCGCCGTCACCGTGCCGCGCTACCTGCCCGAGAAGATCTGCTGGGCGCTCTCCGACGAGTACCACGAGGTCGAGGGCGGCCACATCCGGATCTACCGGGGGGACGAACTGGTCGAGAAGGTCCGGGAGTCCGGCCTCACCCCCTACGGCACCCACCACGCGCACGCGCTGCACTCGCCGTACTGGTGGATCAAGTGCGCGGTCGGCGTCAACAACGACAAGGCGCTGCCGGTCAAGGCGTACCACCAGCTCCTGGTCTGGGACATCGTCGGCACCCCTGTCATCAGCACGCTCACCAAGGCCGCCGAGAAGGCGCTCAATCCCGTGATCGGCAAGAGCTTCGTCGTGTACGCCTCCAAGCCGCACCGGGCAGCCGAGTGACCGCCGCCGTTCCGGAGGCCCTGCTGCTGGACGGCGTGCTGGACGCCGAGCAGGCCGCCGCGACCGTGCGCTCCATCCTCGCCGACCAGCAGCCGGACGGTGCCATCCCGTGGTTCCGGGGCGGTCACCTCGACCCGTGGGACCACACCGAGGCCGCGATGGCCCTCGACACCGCGGGCGAGCACGCCGCCGCCGAGGCCGCCTACCGCTGGCTGGCCGAGCAGCAGAACCCCGACGGCTCCTGGTACGCCGCCTACACCGAGGGCGAGGTGACCAACACGTCGAAGGAGACCAACTTCTGCGCGTACATCGCCGTCGGTGCCTGGCACCACCACCTCAGCACCGGTGACGACGCCTTCCTGGAATGGCTCTGGCCCGTCGTCCGCCGCGCCCTCGACTTCACCGTCGCACTGCGGCTGCCCGACGGCCCGATCGCCTGGCGCCTCGACGAGGACGGCACCGCGCCGCAGGAGGCGCTGCTCACCGGCTCGTCCAGCATCCTGCACGCGCTGCGCTGCGGACTCGCGGTCGCCGACTACCTCGAAGAGCCGCAGCCCGACTGGGAGTTGGCAGCCGGACGGCTGCGCCACGCGATCGCCGAGCACCCCGAGCGGTTCCTCGACAAGGACCGCTACTCGATGGACTGGTACTACCCCGTCCTCGGTACCGCGCTGCGCGGCACCGCCGCCGCGCAGCGGATCGAGCGCGACTGGGACCGCTTCGTGGTGCCCGGCCTGGGTGTGCGCTGCGTCAGTGACCGGCCCTGGGTGACCGGCGGCGAGAGCGCCGAACTCGCCCTCGCCCTCTGGGCGGTGGGACAGTCCGACCGTGCGGTGGAGATCCTCCGCTGGATCCAGCACCTGCGGCACACCGACGGCTCCTACTGGACCGGCTACGTCTTCGAGGACGACGCCGTCTGGCCCGAGGAGCGCACCACCTGGACCGCGGGCGCACTCCTGCTGGCCGTCGCCGCACTCGGCGGCGACCACGCCACGGTGGCGGTCTTCGGCGGTGAGCAGCTGCCCAGCGGACTGGTCGTCAACGACTGCTGCTGAAGGACGACTGCTGCCGAAGCCGTCAGGCGCGTTCCCGGAGTGTCCGGCCGGCTCGCGGAGAGCACGACGGCTGGAGGAGAGCACGACGGCCTGCGGCCGCCGGAGAGGGTTTCCGGCGGCCGCAGGCCGTTGGTGTTGCGTCGGGTCAGCCGCGCTGGATGTCCGAGACGTCGCTCAGCAGCCCGTGGGTGCCGCTCGGCAGCTGGGCGACCAGAGCGGTGCCGCGCTGCTCGACGGCCAGGTACCAGGTGCCCGGGACGAGCTCGCCGACCGGCGGGCCCGCCGGGCTGTCCTTCGGGGTGACCTGACGGGTGACCGGGACGGCGAACCAGAACGGCGCGAAGTCGGCCGCCGGGGCGGGCGCGGGTACGGCCGCCGGGGCCGGGCTCGGCGCGGGGGCGGCGGCCTGCTCGGTCTGCGGCTGGGCGGCCGCCGGAGCCGGGTAGCCGTAGCTGCCCTGCGGCCGCGCGCCGTACGGCGAGTCGTTCTGCGGGACGCCACCGAGCTCGGCGGTCGCCGGGGCGGGGTAGCCGTAGGGGCTGGGCTGACCGGGCTGGCCGGCGTGAGCCTGCTGAGCCGGCTGCCCCTGCTGGCCGGGGTAGCCGTACTGGTCGGGCTGGCCCGTCTGGCCCGTCTGGCCGTACGGCTCCTGCTGACCGGGCTGACCGGGCTGACCGTACGGCTCCTGCTGGCCGGGCTGGCCGCCGCCGGCCGGCTGGTACCCGGCGTAGCCCTGCGGAGTCGCGGGCTTCTCGGGCATCAGCGGCCCCTGCAGCGCGGGCACCAGCGGGGCGCCCGCAGCCGCGCCGGCCAGCACCACGAGCGCGAGCAGTGCGAGCCAGGCACCGAAGCCACTGCTGGTGCCGGTGGTGACGGTGATGCCGCCCAGGCCCGTGCTGGAGGTGTCGGCGGGGCCGCCCGCGAGCGACCACAGGCCGGACCAGAGCGCGGCGACCGCGAGTGCGATGCCCCACTGGTCCAGTCGCAGGCCGAGCACCTGGCGGGTGGCCGCGGCCTGGCCCTGGAAGCGCTGGAGCAGGATCAGCACGGCGGCGACGATGCCGAGCAGGAAGACCGAGGGGAGCACCGGGAAGAGTGCGGTCGACCAGGCGCTCACCGAGGCCGAGTGGCACTGCTGACCGCCCTTCGGGCCGGAGCAGAGACTCGAGCTGCGGTACGGCAGGAAGGAGGCGATGAGCAGGAGGAAGGCCGCACCTGCGACGGCGGCGTCTCCTCTGGTGAGAGCGCGCAGATTCACTAACGTTCCCCTCGTCGGCGTGTCGTGGACGGCGGTTGGATGGTCGGTCGACCGGCCGGGCGGGATGCCCGAACCGGGCAAAAGCCTAGGGCCAAGCTGTTCACAACGGCACAGCACCCTCCGGAACCGCCCCGAATCCTCGCAGATCGTCGGAGTCGGGCGCGGTCCGAGGAGGATTCAGCCGGCGGGGTCGGTGAGGTAGGCGGTCAGCGCGTCGGCGATGCCCTGGGCGGCGAGTTGGCGCCACTGGGGGTCGCTCATCCGCTGGGCGTCCCCGGCGTTGCGCATGTTGCCGCACTCGATGAACACCTTGGGCACCTTGGAGAGGTTGAGCCCGCCCAGGTCGCTACGGGTGTCGAGGCCCTGTTCGCCGATGTAGTCCGCGTACGGCTCGCCGGTCGCGGCCTTGAAGGTGTCCCGCAGCGTCACGCCGAGGCGGTGCGAGGGCTCGACGATCGCCGAGGTGTCCGCGATGCCCGCGGTCACCTTGGCGGGCAGGATCACGTGGAAGCCGCTGACGGAGGCCGGTGCGCCGTCGCCGTGCACCGAGACGACGGCGTCCGCGTGTGCGGCGTTCCCGATCTCGGCGCGCTCGTCGATGCACGGACCGTACGCGCGGTCGCCGTCCTGGGTGAGCACCACCTTCGCCCCCCGGGCCTGGAGGATCGCCCGGGCCCGGTGCGACACGTCCAGGGTGTAGGCGGCCTCGCTGTAGCCGGCGTCGGTCTCGGTACCGGTGGTGTCGCACTCCTTGCGCGCGTTGCCGATGTCGACCAGCCGGTTGATCTCGGTGGTGTGGTCGGCGTTGGCGGAGTTGTGCCCGGGGTCGAGCACCACCGTCCGGCCCGCCAGCGCGCCGGCGCCGGACGCCGGTGCCGAGGCGGACGGGCTCGTGCCCGTGCTCGGGCTGCCGCTCGGGCCGGCGCCCGGAACCGGGGCCTCGGCGGCGCCGGGTGCGGTGCTCGCCGCGGACGGGTCAGAGGACGGACTGGCGGCTGCGGGGGAGGTGCCACCGGCCAGCGCCTGCCAGCCGAGCCAGCCGGCGAAGCAGAGCGGCACGGCGGCGCAGCCGAGCACGGTCAGTCGGAATCGAGTGGAGCGGCGGGGGGCGGGGCGCTCATCGGTGGTGCCGTTCACGAGTGGTTCAGATCCTGTCCCAGGTGCGCGACGGCAGGTCGTACACGCCTGCCATGGAGTTCCACTTGGCGACGAAGTCCTTCTTCGTCTGCGTGGCCTGCGGGTTGAGGTCGTTGGCCCGCTTGAGGTCGTCGGTGTCGGGCGCGGCGCCGTTGGTGCAGCCGCGGCTGCCCACGGTACGCGCCCAGGCCGCGTACGCACGGTCGATGTCACCGGACTGCTGCCAGGCGCTGCGCAGTGTCTGCGCCGCGTCCGCACCGCCCGGCAGCTGGCCGAGGTCCAGCTTCGCCAGGTCGGCTATCAGCTGGTCGCGCTGGGCGGCCCCGGTCTCGAAGACCTGGACGGCGCCGTCGATCCCGGACTTCGCCGGGCAGCTGTTCACCATCGCCACCGCGTTGCCGATCGGTGCCTTCGCGTTCTCGCCGCGGCTGAGCAGATCGTCCAGCGACTTCGCCTGGGCGGCCGCGTTCGGTCCCGCGCCGTCGCTCGGCGAGGCGCTCGGGGAACCGCTCGGCGGGGCACCGGGCGGCGCGGAGCCGGTGCCGCCCGGCGCGGGCGGGGCGGCGGCCGGGGCCGAGGCGGCCGGAGACTGCTGTGCCTGCTCCTTCGAGCCGCTGCCGGAGTCCGTGAGCAGCCACACCGCGCTGACGCCGACCACGAGCGCCAGCACCACGCCGACCGCCACGAACAGCGGTTTACGGCTGCGCGGCCGCTCTTCCTCGTACGGGGCGAGCTCCTCGTACTCGGTGGGACGGGGGTAGCCGGGGCCGGGCACGGGGCCGGACAGGGGCGGGAAGGCGGACCGGGCCGGTGGGGCCGACAGGGACGGCGGGAATCCCGGCGGCCCGGGCGGGGCGCCGTAGCCGGCGGGCGGAGCCGTGGCGGCCAGGTACGGGCGGGCGCCGAGCGGTGGGCCTTCGTCTCCGACGGCTCCGATCCCGGGTTGCACGTCGGGCTGCACACCGGGCGGGACGCCGGGTTGCAGGCCGGGCGGCGCGCCGAAGGGGGTGGCGGGGGCCGGCGACGGGATCGGCGGGAGCATCGCGGTCGGCGCGTCCTGCGGCGCGGCGGACGGAGTGGCGGGCGGAGTGGCGGGCGGAGTGGCGGGCGGAGTGGCGGGCGGAGCGCCGAAGGGGGTGGCGGGCGGCAGCGGCGGGATCGGCGGGAGCATCGCGGTCGGCGCGTCCTGCGGCGCGGCGAAGCCGTACGGGGCCGGGGACGGTGTGCCCGACGGGGGCTGCGGTGCACCGCCCGGTTGGGGCTGGTGGGGCTGGTGGGGCTGGGCACCGTTCCGGTCCCGGCCGCCGGGCTGGAGCGGTGCGCCCTGCGGGAAGGGTGCGCCCTGCGGCGGCGGGAAGCCGTACGGGGTCGGGAAGGCCGCCCCCGGGGCCTGCGGATGCCCCGGGGCGCCCTGCGGAGGGCCGGACGGGGCCGGGCCACCGGGCCGGTCCTGGGCCGGTTTGCGGCGCACCCAACCGCCGGCCCCGCCGCGTGCGGTGGGATCCCAGACCGCCGGAGCGGTGTCGTCCTGGTCGGTCATGCCTGGCCCTCGCCCCGCAGTCGTGTCGAACTCGCCCACCCGGTCCGGGTGTTCGCCGACACCGTACCTGCCCTGTCGGAACGGCGGTACGGCGGTGCGGCGGCACGGGGCGCTCGCGGGGTGGCGCGGTACTGTTCTGCGCTGCCGCAGAACGGCGGTCTGAGGGAAGACGTTAGAGCATGGGTGATCGTGCCCGCAGGAGGCCCGCGAGCTCCGGTGCGGTCAGATTCCCGCGCCGTCCCCGGTGCGGTTGCCGCCGCGCCGCAGCACCCGCAGCGAACCGGTGACCGACACCTCCTCGAAGCCCTCCGCCAGCGCTCGCAGGTAGACCCGGTACGGGGCCTGGCCGCCGTCGGCCGGGTCGGGGAAGACGTCGTGGATCACCAGCAGGCCGTCCTCCGCGAGGTGCGGCACCCAGCCCTCGTAGTCGCCGGTCGCGTGCTCGTCGGTGTGACCGCCGTCGATGAAGACCAGCGCCAGCCGGCCGCCCCAGACGGCGGCGACCTGCGGGGACCGCCCGACCAGGGCGATCACGTGGTCCTCCAGGCCGGCCTGGTGGAGCGTCCGACGGAAGCGGGGCAGCGTGTCCATCCGCCCGACCTCGGGGTCGACCAGGGTCGGGTCGTGGTACTCCCAGCCCGGCTGCTGCTCCTCCGAGCCCCGGTGGTGGTCCACCGTCAGCGCCACCGTGCCGGCCGTCCGCGCGGCATCGGCCAGCAGGATCGCCGAGCGCCCGCAGTACGTGCCGATCTCCAGCAGCGGCAGTCCGCCGGTCAGCCGCGCCGCCCCGACCGCCGCCGCGTACAGCGCCAGGCCCTCGTCGACCGGCATGAACCCGGTCGCCGCCTCGAACGCCGCCAGCACCTCGGGCGCCGGACGGGTGCTCTCCCGGAGATCGGTCATGCTGCTGCTCCCTGAGGTCGTGGTCCTGATCGCTGGACCCTACTCGACGGTAGTCCGCCCCCGGCAGCCCGGGGCCGGACCGGCGGTCCCGGGACCGGCTCGGCCCGGAGCGGCAGCCCGATGGCCGGGGCGCTGCGGCGGCGCAGCCCGTACCGGCCGAGGGAGGTGTCAAACGCGCGGATCGTCATCCGGATCGTGTCCGCCGGCGCGGTGCCCGCGGCAGTGCCGACCCGGTCGGTGAGTGGGTGCAGCGTGGGAGCGTCGGAACGGCTCGGCACGCCGGGCTCCGTGGGCTTGGTGGGCACCGTGCGCAGGTGCGGGCGCGGGCGGGCGCGGGCGCGGAACGGGTCGTGGTGAGGGGGCAGGCGCCGGCCGGGCCGGCCCTGCTGCTCGGTCATACCCCGGGTGAGGGGCTCCGAGTGTCGGAACGTCGAGTGGTGGGGCCGGAACGAGGGCGACCGAGGGGTCCGGATCGGAGCCCCTCGGTCGATGGCCTTCGTGGTACGCGGGCCGAGCGCTCAGCGGCGGTGGCGGCCGTGCGGGTTGGCGTCGGTGGTGTCGTCGGACGCGGTCAGGCCCCGGTGGCGCCCGTGCGCGGTGTCCTCGGCCGTGGCCTCGTCGGCGCCGGGCGCGGTGCTGTCGTGCTCGGTGGTGTCGGTGAGGGTTTCGGACATCAGGTTCGTCTTCTCCGTGCGAGGGTGCTGGTCTGTGGTGCCGCGTGGCACCGGTCGGATCCGGTCGGGGTGCCCACCACCGGTGGCGCGATGCGCCGGTACCGGTAGCGCGACCCCGAGCCTGTACGGGGCCACCCTATCGGCCGACTCGGACGCCGACGCAGTGAGAAACCCTAAGGTCTCGGCAGGGTCGACGCGGTTCCCGACGCTCGCGGTTCCGGCACCGGGCCACCGGACGCCACGCCGCCGTGGGTGCCGCGCGGGGCCGATCCCAGCCAGTGGCCGACCAGTTCGCGGTAGAGCGGGGACAGCACCTGCAGGTCGCCGTGGCGCGCGACCACCCCCTGGCCGGAGTCCAGCAGGAGCACCCGGTCGGAGCGCAGGGCGGAGCCGATCCGGTGCGCGATCACCACGAGGGTTCCGGGCCGGGCGGCGAACGCCTCCTCCACCCGGGCCTCGGCGGACGCGTCCAGATGACAGGTCGCCTCGTCCAGCACCACCACCGGCGCCGCGGACAGGTACGTCCGCACCAGGGCGATCAGCTGGCGCTCGCCGGCGGACAGCACGGACGGATCGCCCAGCACACCGTCCGCTCCGCCGAGTCCGGCGATCAGCTCGTCCGCACCCAGCAGTGCCACGGCGCGGCCGACTTGGGCCGCACTCGCCTCCGGGCGCAACCAGCAGAGATTCTCCCGGACCGTACCGGCGAACACGTACGCCTCCTGCGGGACCAGCGCCAGCCGGCGCGCGCGCCGGGGGCCGGGCAGCAGGTGCGGCTGCACGCCGTCCACCCGTACCTCGCCGCGCTGCGGCGGGAGCAGGCCGGCCAGCAGCGCCGCGAGGGTCGACTTGCCCGCACCGCTCGGACCGACCACGGCCAGATGCTCACCGGGCGTCAGCGTCAGGTCCACGCCGGCGAGTACGGGCTGCGCCGCCAGGCCGTGTGCGTGGTGCAGCCCGGTGACCCGGACGGCGGGAACGTCCGGACGTCGCACCGGGGGCCGCAGGATGAGGGGCTGGGCGAGGGACGGGCGCGGCCTCGGGTGGAGGGAGACGGTCGGGACTTCGGCGGCGCCGTCGGCGGGGTGGCCGGGCGGGGCTCCGGCAGGCGTTGTGGGCGGTGTCCCAGGGGGACGGGCGAGGTGGGGTCCGGTCGAGTGTTCGGCGCGGCCGGCGGTCGGCGCCTCGCGCGCTGGTCCGGGCGGGGCGGGGATCTCGGCCAGGCGGCCGAGTACCACGGCCAGTTCGAGCACCCAGCCGCCCAGCATCCCCGACAGCGTCCGCACCGCGGGCTCCAGCTGCTGGATCAGGTAGGAGGTCACACCCAGCACCTGTCCGGCCGTCAGCCACTGGTGCCGCACCAGCCAGGGGGCTGCCGCCACCACCGCGAGAACGGGCAGCCGTCCGCCGAGAGCGACGGTCAGTGAGCGCAGTGCGGCCGCCCGCCCCAGTGCCCGGACCGCGGCTCCCTGCGCGGCCACGGTCGCGCCGACCGCCGAAGCCACCCGCTGCCGGGAGCCGCAGGCGGTGACGTCGCGCAGACCGGCGAAGGCGAGCCCGGCCTCGGCGGACACCCGTTCGTCCGCGAGCACCACCGCCCGGCGGCGCTCCACCAGCGGGCCGAGCAGGCGGGCGAAGAGCAGGCCGCCGAGCAGCAGCGGCGGCAGGACCAGCGGGAGCGTCACCGGGGCCAGCAGTGTCAGTCCGAGGACGGCGGCCACCAGCGTGACTCCGACGCCGCGCAGGGTGCGCAGCAGGGTGGCCGTCAACTGGCGTGCGGATTCGACCTGTTCGGTCAGTCGGGCGACCTCGGCCGAACCGCCCTCGGCTGGGCCGCCGCCGGCGTGACTGCCGGTGCGCCGGTCGAGTGCGCCGTGCACCACCCGGGCGACCAGGGCGTCCCGCAGCGGCTCCACCACGGCGGCCACCTGGGGGAACGCCGCCCGCGCCGCATACGCCCGGACCCCGGAGGCCACCCCGAGGGCAGCCAGCCAGCAGAAGCCGACACCCGGGCGGCCCGCCAGGAAACCCTGGTCGACGGCGGCCGAGACCAGGATCCCGGAGAGCAGCGCGGGCAGTGCCTCCACCCCGGACCACGCCAGCACCCGGAGCAGCGGTCCGCGCGAACCGGAGAGCTCGCCGACCAGCAAGTCCCAGCCCGGCCTGGACTGCCGACGCCGATCGCGATGGCGTCCGTTCATCGGTCTCCCGTCTTCAAGCGGTCTGGACACCCGATCGGGCGTGCGTGCGTGCGAATGAGCGGGGATCTGCCGGGGGTGTGGCCGACGGTGTGCCCGGGTTCGGTGGTTCGGTGTCTCAGCACGGATGTTGCGGAGTCGAGAGTGCGGAGTCCCCTCGCGCCGTCGGCTCCCGCGCGGTCGGTCAACCGCCGAGGGCGCTCCCGGCCAGCGCCGCGCGGTAGTCGGGATGGGCGAGCAGATCGGCGTGCGGGGCGAGGGCCCGGAGGCGTCCGCCGTCGAGCCAGGCGACCAGGTCGGCGCGGGCCGCCGCCTCGGCGCGGTGGGCCACCAGCAGCCGGGTGCACCCCCGAGTGGACTCGTTCAGTGCCAGGGTCACCTGGTGCTCGGTCGCCAGGTCGAGGCTGGAGGTGGCGTCGTCGAGCACCACCACGCGCGGGCGCTGCGCCAGCAGCCGGGCCAGGCCGAGCCGTTGCAGCTCGCCGCCGGAGATCCGCAGCTCGCCGAGCGGAGTGTCGTACCAGTGCGGGAGCCGTCCGAGGAACCCGTCCGCCCGAGCCGCTCGGGTCTCCGGCACCCCGGCCCCCTCCAGGGCCTCGCCGATCGTGGCGCCGACCAGGACCGGCCGCTCGAACGCGTACCCGATCGCCCTTCGGAGTTCGGGGTCGCTCAGCTCGGCCACGGGCACGCCGTCGATCAGGACGCGCCCGGAGTCGGGTTCGCGGAGCCGTCCGGCCAGCGCCGTCAGCAGGGACTTGCCCGCGCCGGACCGGCCGACCAGGGCGACCGTACTGCCGCCGGGCACGGTCAGGTCGACCGGTCCGAGCAGGACTCGGGAGCCGTCCCGGACCACGACCGCGCAGAAGCTCACCTCGCCCGGACCGTCCGGCAGCCGGCGGGAGCCGCAGCCGGGCGCGGGCAGGGCGAGGACCTCGTCGACGCGGGACCGGCCGGCCCGGGCGTGGGCGATGCCGACCAGCGCCTCCACCTGTTCGAAGAAGCCGAGTCCCAGTGCGGCCCACCCGGCGGCTGCCGCCAGCGCACCGGGCGGCAGCGCACCGGCGGCCACCTGCCAGCCGGCGGTGCCCAGCACGGCCAGTTCCACCACCGTCACCAGCAGGGTCGCCTGCCACACCGTACGGCGCTGCGCCGACCACAACGCGTGCCCGGCGGCGGAGAGTTCGGGCAGTGGTGCGAGTATCCGGCCGGCCTCGCGCTGCTCCGCCCCGGCGGCGTGGATGCTCCGCAGCCCGGCCAGCGCGCCGGTGAGCCGCCCGGCCAGCTCGGCCTGTACTTCCTGGTAGCGGGTGAAGACCTGTCCGGCCGTACGCAGGAAGAGCCTGATCAGCACGGTGCCGGGCAGGACTCCGGCGAAGAAGGCCAGCGCCAGCCAGGGGGAGAGCAGCCCGAGTCCGAGGACGGCGCCGAGCGAGGTCAGCAGGGCGGTGACGGCGCCCAGCCGGGATGGCAGGGCGCCCCCGGCGTCGGCGGCCGAACCCACCAGCCGGGCGGTCAGATCTCCGCCGGTCAGCCCGGGGGCGCCGGGGCCGAGCGCGAGGACGTGCCGCAGCATCCGGGTGCGCAGGGCGACCGTCGCGTCGGCGGTGCAGGCCGGTCCGGCGGCGGCGGCCACGGCTCCGGCACCCGCGCCGATCAGCAGGACCGCGCCGAGTGGCAGCAGCGCGCCGAGTGGCAGCAGCGCGCCGAGTGGCAGCAGCGCGCCGACCGGGATCGCGGCGCCGCCGGCCGGGTGCCCGGCGAGGACGGCGTCCACGGCGGCGGCCACCGCACCGGGCAGCGCGAGGGTCGCGGCCGCCTCGACGGGGACGGCCACGGCGAGCGCCAGGGTCCAGCCGCGCAGTGGAAGGCCGTGCGGTGGACGGCTGCGCGAGGGAAGGCTGCGCGAGGGAAGGCTGCGCGCTGGTCGGTCGGGCACTGTGCAACCTCCCTGTGGTGAACGGCGGTTGGCCGGTCGATCGGTGCGGGAGGGCCGCGTCGCACCCCCTGGCCGGGGTGCGAC
>NZ_JBHJVK010000005.1:43456-114332 GCF_042264695.1 Kitasatospora sp. NPDC056138
GGGGGTGGCCGTGCGAGCGGGGGGGGGGGGGGGGGGGGGGGGGGGCGGGGGGGGGGGGGGGGGCGCCGCCCCCCCCCCCGGGGGGCGGCCCCCCCCCCCCGGCCCGGTGAGCCGGCCTAGCGGCCTGCCTGCACTAGCTGATGGTGAAGATCAGGCAGGTGAGGATCAGGCAGGTGTACTGGCAGCCGCCACCGTGACCGGTCAGCTCGACGGACTCGGTCTCCGGCAGCTCCTGCAGCGCGGCGAGGTCGGTCTCGAAGCTCATCAGGTTCTCCATGATTGGGTCCTCCCCTTGGTGTGCACCGACCGCGCGGTGCGGTCGGTCGTGGGTGTTGCGGCCGCGCGGGCGGAGCCCGTCGGGTGCGGCCACTGCGGCAGAATCGTTCCGCCACAGGTCTCTCTCCCGGGTGCGGCGGGTCGGCCGGGCCGGGAAGTCTCCGGGGCGCCGCCCGGTGGACGCGGAGTGTGCGTCCCGACGGGCGGCGGTGCTGGTGGTGCAACCGGTGCGGCGGTGCTGGTGGTGCAACCGGTGCGGCGGTGCCAGTGGTGCAGCCGGTGCGGGCCGGTCGGCGGTCAGGTCGGTCGCCCGGTGCGCAGGAACCCGGCCAGCAGTTCGTGCAGGACTGCCCCGCCCTCCTCCGCCAGCACCTCGTGTCCGGCCCCGGCCGCCTCCACGTACCGGAAGTCGGTGCCCTCCGCCCGGCCGATCCTCAGCAACTCGTGCCGCAGTGACCGGGACTGGCTGACCGGGACCACCTCGTCCCGGTCGCCGTGCACGACCAGCAGCGGTGCGGTGAGCCGGTGGGCGAGCTGGAGGACGTCGCGTGGGCCACGGGCGTCCGCGATCGGGTCGCCCCCGCCGAGCCGGGTGGTCAGCGCCCGGACCGGGGCCGCCGCTTCGGCGAGCAGCCGGGCGCCGGACAGGAACGGTGCGACCACGGCGCAGCGGGACACCTGGTCGGCAGGGGCGTGGGCGGTCGCGAGCAGGGCGAGGAAGGCGCCGTAGCTCACGCCGAACAGTGCAGGCGGTTCAAGTCCCAGCGCGGCGCGCTGGCCCGACAGCCCGTCGAGAAGGTGCAGGACGTCTTCGAGATCCGGACCGCCCCAGGCCCCTCGGATGGCCATCGCGTGCTCCAGGCCGTAGCCGATGCTGCCGCGCTGGTTGGGCGCGACCACGGTCAGGCCCCCGGCGGCCATCCGCTGCAGGGCCGGGTCGAACTCCAGCCGCCAGGCGTCCGCCGGTCCGCCGTGCAGGGCCACCACCAGGTGCGGTGAACTCAGCCAGGCTTCGCCGCCGTAGACCACGGCCTCGATCGGACCTGCCGGACCGGCCAGTTCGAGGCTCTGCGCCGGGTGCCAGCGGCCGCCCTCGCAGGGGACGGCGCTCGAGTCCAGCCGGAAACCTGGTGGTGAGGTGTGCGGAACCCTGGCCGGCATGGACCGGGCGGGCAGGTCCTGCACACTCCCCCGTACGGCCGCCTCCGCCGGCCCGATCGCACCCACGATCGCACCCGCCGCCGGGGTACCGGGTGAGGTCTCGGCCGGGTGCGGCGGTCGGGGTGCGCTCGCGGTGGCGATCGGAGCCAGCCGGAGCGGCAGCGGTACGGGGGTGAGGGCGGGGGCGCCGGACGGGCCGAGGTTGAGCAGGGTGTCGATGTCCAGGGTGGCCAGCGCGGCGGGGTGGTCGGGGGCCGAGTACGGCATCCGCAACCCGGCGGCGGACCAGTGGCCGACCGCGCCGAGCCGTCCGGGCGGGATGGGCAGCGGGTCGAGCCGGCCGCCGGTCGGCTGCCACAGGGCCAGCGCGGAGGCCGCGCCGTGGTCGATCTGCACGGCGACCCGCAGCCCGTCCGTGCCGGCCGTGGCCCGGTCGGTGGTTGCGCCGTGGACGGTGCCCCCGGCCTGGACGGTGCCCGCAGCCCGGGCCGTGGCTGCGGCCCAGGCCGTGCCTGCGGCCGGGTCGTCGGCGGTGGCCGGAGCGCCGGGTCTCGGCGGCGGAACGTCCGGGGCGCTCGGGGCGCTCGGGGCGAGCGCGACCGGCCGCAGGAACATCCCCGGTACGTGCAGGCATTCGGGGAAGCGCAGCGGTTCGCTGCCGCCGAGCAGGCCCCAGCCGAGCCGGTCGGCGCCGGGGGCGTCGCTGCGGACCATCGCGAAGCAGGTGTCCGGGTCGAACAGCACCAGCCGGTCGTTGCTGCCCTCGGCGATCTCCAGCAGCGGGGTGACGTGGCCCGAGTCGAGGTCGAGGACCACGGACTTGACCACGCCGGAGCTGACCCGGTCCAGCGCGAGCAGCCGCCCGGTGTGGTCCAGCCAGACCCCGCCGCCGTGCAGCCCGGGGATCTCGGCGACCGGTCGGGGCTCGGACCCGTCGGCGGCCACCAGCCAGACCGCGGTGACCGGCCGGGTGTCGGTGCCGAGGGCGACCGCGACCGGAGCCTGTGCCGGCCGGACCCCGCCGGGCAGCGGCAGCAGGCGCAGTCCCGGCATCCGCAGCGTGCTCAACAGGCTCTCGGTGGGGTGGAGTCCCCCGCGCGAAGGTGCGGACAGCGCGACCAGGTCGTGCCGGTCGCCGTCGTGGCGGCAGAGCAGGACCCGCCCGTCGGGCAGCGGGACCAGCTGCGACCGCAGGCTCTCCGAGCGGTTGCCGGGCAGGACCAGCGCGGTCGGTTCGGCCGGGCCGCTCGCCGGCAGGCGCCAACTCTCCACGTACCAGCCGCCGTCGGCGGCGGCGGCCAGGCAGGCCGCGTGCGAGCCGTCGGAGGCGAAGGTGAAGCTCAGCCGGCGCAGGACCTGGGCGGTGGTGCGGGTGGCGATGCTCATCGTGGGCTCACCTCCTGGGAGTCGTGGTCGAGTGGCTCGTGCGGTCGGTGGGGGCTCATCGCTGGCCCGCCGCCGGATCGGGCCCGGTGTCCTCGGCGCGGGCGGCGAGCGGTTGCGGGTCGAGCCAGATCCGTGGACCGCCGTGGCGGAGCCGCAGGAGGAAGGCGAGGGCCCCCGAAGTGCCCGTCCCGTACGCGGGGGTGGAGCCGGTGCCGGTCTCGTCCGGGAGGACCAGCAGCCCGTCCGAGAGCGCGGCCCGGGAGGCGATCAGGTTCGCGAACTCCCAGGCCCCGGTGCGGAACCGGTCCTCCCCGGTGGCCTCCGCGAGGTCCAGCAGGTACTCGCCGTTCCCGGCCAGGCCGTGGCAGGCGGACGTCCCGCTGTGCCACCGTCCGTCGAGGACGGCCTGGCCGGCGGCCACGGCCAGCTCGTACGCGGTCGGATCACCCGTCGCCCGCCAGAACCGGACCAGGAAGCTGCCGGCCCCGGACGAACCGTTGCACCAGTGCGCCAGCTTGACGCCCGCCGGGTCGCCTGCGCTCTGCGGCCACCACCCGGCGCGTCCGGCGGGACCGTCCCGCCGGACGGTCGCGGCCAGTGTCCCGACGGCCTCGCGGGCCCCCGCGAGCAGCCGCTCGTCCCCGGTGACCTCGGCGGCGGCGAGCAGGAACGCACCCACCCCGGCGACCCCGTGGCCGTACCCGAGGTGCGTGATCCCGGCGAGGCTGGAGTCGAAGTCCTCCGGTACCGGCCAGACCGTGCCGTACGGTTCGCGCTGCGCCGCCTCCAGCAGGCCGCGGGCGGATTCGGCGACCCGCTCCAGGTGCTCGGCGGATCCGGTCGAGCGGTACAGCCTGAGCTGCAGGAACCCGGCTCCGGCGGCGCCGTGGCAGACGTCCGGGTTGGGCCAGGCCGACTGCACCCGGCGGGCCATCGCCTCGGCCCGGCCGGCCAGCGAAGGGTCCGCCAGCGCCTCGGCGGCGTCCAGCAGTGCCCACGCCGTGCCGGAGCGGCCGAAGTGCAGGCCGGGCAGTACGACCGGCTCGGCCGCACAGCGCCGTTCGATCCACTCGCTCGCCGACTCGGCCGCCCGCAGCACCGGTTCACGCACGGTGGCGGGGACCGGAGCCACCGCCGAACGGGCCAGCACCGCGAGCACACCGGCCGCGCCGTGCTGGACGTTGCACGGATCGGTGAGCCGGCCGGACGGGACGGTCGGCCAGAGCCGGTCGCTCCGCTCGGGCCTCGCGCTCCCGGCCAGGTGCCGCAGGCCGTCCACGACCAGGCGGTCCACCAGGGCGGCCGGCAGCGGCTCCCCGTTGCCCTGCACAGGTACGCCCGTAGCCGTAGCCGTAGCCTCCGTCTTCCGGCCGGCCCCGATGTGCCGCACCGTGCCGGCCCGGAGGGCGTTCAGAGCCATGCCCGTGGGCGCGTCCGGGGACGTGCCCGAGAGTGCGGCCGACAGTGCGGTCCGCACCCGGGCCAGGCCCCACCGCTGCTCGGGCCGGTCGGCGCGCAGGGCGAGGACCAGCGGTGCGAGGTGCCGTGCGGTGTCCCCGGCCAGGGCGGCGGACGCCAGCCAGCGGCCCAGCCGGTCGGCGACCGGGCGAGGGACGGGGGAGTCCTCGGGCAGCAGCGGGTCGTGGCCGGTCGAGAGCAGGAAGAACAGGCCGCCCAGGGCGTACAGGTCGGTGGCGTACTCGGCGGGGGAGCCGGTCAGGCCGGGGCCCTGCTCTGGTGCGCGGTACCCGGGCGTGCCGGCCGATCCCGCCGTCCGGCCCGCCTCCGCCGCGAGTTCGAGGTCGATCAGGCGCAGTGAGCCGTCCGGCCGCACCATCACGTTGCCGGGCGCCAGGTCGCGCACCACCAGCCCGGTGGCGTGCACCCGCTCGACCAGGTCGATCAGCGCGAGTGCCAGCGGACCGGCCTCGGCCCAGTCGACGTCGGGCGTGCCGTCGCGGCGCAGCCGTTCGGCGACCCAGCTGCCCAGGGTCAGGCCGGTGATCCGTTCCTGCACCAGGAAGAGGGAGTCGTCCTGTTCCAGCAGTTCCACGGGGTGCGGGGTCAGACCGAGCCCGTCGAGGCGGTCCAGCAGCCGTGCCTCGTGGCGCAGGGCGGTCCTGGCCTCCCGGCCGGAGCGGTCCACCTCGATGTGCGCGCGGGCCTGCTTGACCACCACCTCGGCGCCGCTGTCGGTGTCCCGGCCGAGGAAGACGCCGCCCTTGGTGCTGTGCCGCAGGGCCGCCGTCAGCGCGTACCGGCCGCCCAGCAGGACCCCGGCGCCGCGGGGCCTCCTGCCGCCCGATCCGGCGCGGCCGGGCCCGGTGGTGCGCGATCCCGCACTGCCTGTTTCCGCACGGCCCGATTCCGCACGGCCCGATTCCGCACGGCCCGATTCGACGCTGGGGGAACCCGCACCGCGCCGCCCTCCGGCGCGGCGGGTGTCGGGGAAGGTCGACCCCCTCCCCTCGACGGGGTCGACCGCCCACGGCGGACACCGGTAGCTCGCGGTCCGCACGTCCTCCGCCCTGGTGCCGTCCGGGCCGGTCAGCATCGAGCGGTACGCGCCGTCGTTGCCGAGCTCGGCGCGGGCGGCGAAGGCCCCGTAGCGGTAGTGCACCCGGCTGCCGGGTGCGTACGGCCGGTCGGAGAGGACGGTCGGCCCCGGCAGGCCCTCGGTCGCGCGGTGCAGTTCGCCGGCGATCCGCCGGAACTGCTGCTCGTCGGCCGGGTAGACGGTGATGAACTTCCCGGCGGAACCGCGCTCGCTGTTCCGGGAGTTGAGCTCGTGGAGCTTCTCCCGGTCGGCGGCGAACTTGAACGCGCAAGGGTCCTCGGCGATGACCGAGGCCACGGCGGAGAGCACGTCGGTGGCCGCCTCGGAGGCCGCGCTGACGTGGATCTTCCAGCCCTGCGCCGGAATCCCGGTGCCGGATCCGGTCGGCCGGGCCGTGCACCAGAAGCCCTCGACGGCGACTCCCCAGTCACCCTCGCCTCCCCGGCTTCCGTCGCCGGCCACGGCCGCCCGCGCCACCTCCGGCCACGTGCCGGAAGCCCCCGGCCCGTCGCCGACCGACCCCGGCCCCCCGGCCGTACGCAGCGGTGTGCCCGCCCCCATCTGCTTCACACCCCTTCTCTGCGCTGCCGACGGCGCCCGCCGCAGCGGGCACCATCGGTGTGGTCGGTCTCTCGGAGGTACGGGTGGCTGCCCCGGCCGCGTCCGCCGTGGCTGTGGCCCGACGGCCGGAGGGCCCCGCCGGCCGGCAGCGCCGGTCGTCTGATCGGCGGAGCTGGTGGGCGGAACGCGGTGGCCCGGACTCCCGGCGGAGCGCCCTTCTCGACCCCCCGGTCGAGGCAACTCCCGTTCGCACCACTGAAGTTACTTTCGGGATGGGTGTGGCTCAACGCAGCCGAGGTCACTTCACTCTTAAGGGTGATCTAGATTCGTTTTCGAATGCGCGCGACCCGCAGGGTGTGACCAGAGCGGACGCGGAGGTTCTGCCTCCGTACGCCGCTCCGGTCTCCGCCGCGCGCCCCCGCACGCCGGTTGACGGGCAGCTGTGCGGCAGGTCGACGGGCGGTTGACGGGCGGTTGACGGGTGTCCCGCGGGCGGTTGACGGGCTGCTTCGCCCACGTCGTAGGCCGCTGCCGCCCCTGCCGGGGCTCTGGGGGCGCTCCGCGCGCGGTAGTCTCGACAGGTGCCGAAACTGTCCGACGTCATCAGTGCCCTAGAAGAGCTGTACCCGCCGCAGTGGGCGGAATCCTGGGATGCCGTCGGGCTGGTCTGCGGTGATCCCGAGGCCGAGGTAGGCCGTGTCCTGTTCGCCGTGGACCCGGTCCAGGCGGTGGTCGACGAGGCCGTCGAGTGGGGTGCCGACCTGGTGGTCACCCACCACCCCCTCTACCTGCGCGGCACCACCAGCGTCGCCGCGACGGGTTTCAAGGGCCGGGTGGTGCACACCCTGATCCGCTCCGGGATCGCCCTGCACGTCGCGCACACCAACGCCGACCACGCCGACCCGGGTGTCTCCGACGCCCTCGCCGAGGCGGTGGGCCTGCGCGTGCTCGGCCCGCTGATCCCCGACCCGACCGACCCGGCGGGCCGCCGGGGCACCGGCCGGATCGGCGTCCTGGAGCCACCGCTCACCCTCTCCGCCTTCGCCGCCCGGGTGGCGGCCGGGCTGCCGGCCACCGCCGCCGGCGTCCGGGTGGCCGGGGACGTCGACCGGACGATCACCCGGGTCGCCGTCTGCGGCGGCTCGGGCGACAGCTTCTTCGCCGAGGTCAGGGCCGCCGGGGTGGACGCGTACGTCACCGCCGACCTGCGCCACCACCCGGCCTCCGAGGTCACCGAGGCGGCCCCGGTCGCGCTGGTGGACGCCGCGCACTGGGCCACCGAGTGGCCCTGGCTGAAGCTCGCCGAACACGGACTGGCCACGGCGGCCGAGAAGCACGGCTGGCCGCTGGAGACCAAGGTCTCCCACGTGGTCACCGACCCGTGGACCGCCCACGCCCCGATGACGCCGGCGGCACCCACCGCCGCCTCGACCGGGCAGGTGTGACGGCAACGCGCCCCGGCCCACCCCGCGCAGCACGCCTGCGCACCCCGAACCCGACCTGAACCTGACCGATTCACAGGAGCTCTTCGCTTGAACGCCGCGCCCGCCGACCAGATCCGCCTGCTCGACCTGCAGGCCATCGACTCCCGCCTCGACCAGCTGGCCCACCGGCGCCGCAGCCTGCCCGAGCACGCCGAGATCGAGAAGGCCAACGCCGACCACACCGCGCTCAAGGACCTGGTCGTCGCCGCCCAGGCCCAGCTGGGTGACACCACCCGCGAGCTGACCAAGGCCGAGCAGGACGTCGACCAGGTCCGCACCCGCGCCGCCCGCAACCAGCAGCGGCTCGACTCCGGCGCCGTCGGCTCGCCGAGGGACCTGGAGAACCTCCAGCACGAGATCGGCTCGCTGGCCAAGCGCCAGTCCGACCTGGAGGACGTCGTCCTCGAGATCATGGAGCGCATGGAGTCCTCGCAGACCCGGGTCACCGAGCTGACGGCCCGCCTGGACCACTCCACCGTCGTCCTCAAGGAGGCCGAGCAGCGCCGCGACGCGGCCTTCGCCGAGATCGACGCCGAGGTCGAGAAGGTCAAGCGCGACCGCGAGACCGTCGCCGTGGTCATCCCGGCCGATCTGCTCAAGCTCTACACCCGCCTGCGCGAGCAGCAGGGCGGCGTCGGCGCGGCCCGGCTGTACCAGCGCCGCTGCGAGGGCTGCCGGGTGGAGTTCTCGACCGCGGACCTGGCCGCCATCAAGCGCGAGCCCAAGGACGAGGTCGTCCGTTGCGAGAACTGCTCGCGCATCCTGGTCCGTACGGCAGACTCGGGCGTCTGAGCCCGTACGGTCACGAGCGGGTCGTACGCGTGCCGGCGTCGGCGTCGGCGTGTGCGGGCGCCGGCGTGTGCCGGCGTCGGAGTGTGAGCGTGTCCGGGCGTGGGTGAGCGCCTACGAGGTGGTCCGAGCAGATGATCTGGTCGGCTGGTGGCCGGCCGGGTGATGGAGGGTGAGCGGTCGATGGCAGGGCGAAGGTTCATCGTCGAGGCGGACGGCGGTTCCCGGGGGAATCCGGGGCCGGCCGGCTACGGCGCGGTGGTCCGCGACGGCGACACCGGTCAGATCATCGCCGAGGCCGCCGAGTTCATCGGGCACGCCACCAACAACGTGGCCGAGTACAAGGGGCTGATCGCCGGACTGCGTTCGGCGCACGAGCTGGACCCGGACGCCGCCGTCGACGTCCGGATGGACTCCAAGCTGGTGGTCGAGCAGATGTCGGGGCGCTGGAAGATCAAGCACCCCGACATGCAGCCGCTCGCGGCCGAGGCGCGGACCGTCTTCCCGCGCTCCCAGGTCAGCTACACCTGGATCCCGCGCGAGAAGAACAAGGACGCGGACCGGCTGGCCAACGAGGCGATGGACGCGGGCAAGGCCGGGCGTCAGTGGGAGCCCAAGGACCGTTCGGCGGTCCCGGTCGTCCCCGCCGTTCCCGCCGAGGAGGAGCTGTCGGCGCCGGCCGCGCCCAAGGCTGGCTGGGCGCTCCCGGCCGACCTCGGTACGCCCACCACGTTCGTGCTGCTCCGGCACGGTGAGACCGCCCTGACGCCGGAGAAGCGTTTCTCCGGGAGCGGCGGCAGCGACCCGGCGCTCTCCGACCGGGGCCAGTGGCAGGCGGCGCGGGCCGCAGAGTCGCTCGCCGCGCGCGGCACGATCCAGGCCGTGGTCAGCTCCCCGATGCAGCGCACCCGGCAGACCGCCGAGGCCGTGGCCGCCCGCCTGGGACTGGAGGTCCGGATCGAGGAGGGGCTGCGGGAGGTGGACTTCGGCGACTGGGAGGGCCTCACCTTCGCCGAGGTGCAGGAACGCCACCCGGACGACCTCGCCGCCTGGCTCGGTTCGGCCAAGGCCAAGCCGACCGGCAGCACCGAGAGCTTCGCCACCCTCACCCATCGGATCGGCGTCGCCCGCGACAAGATCCTCTCCCGGTACTCGGGCAAGACGGTACTGGTCGTCTCGCACGTCAGCCCGATCAAGACCCTGGTGCGACTGGCACTCGGCGCACCGCCGGACTCGCTGTACCGGATGGAGCTGTCGGCCGCCTCGTTCTGCGCCGTGCAGTACTACTCGGACGGAAACGCCTCGCTGCGCCTGCTCAACGACACGAGCCACCTGCGCTGACGGGCGTCAGGCGTCAACTGTCAGACGACAGCTGTCACCCTGTCAGCCGTGCGCTGTCAGCCGTCAGATGACAGCGAGCAGCGGACAGCAGGCAGAGAACAGCGAACGACCAGTGACTGACTGATGACAGATTTCAGATTCTGTCATCAGTCAGTCACTGGTCGTGAGTCGCTGTCCGTCATCCGTCGCCGAGTCCCGGAAACCGCTCAGTGCACGTCCGTCACCACGACGTCCAGCTGCCAGGGCTTCCGCGCCGACCCCTGGGCCGACACCTCCACCCGGTAGCCGAGCCCGAGCAGTGCGTCCACCAGTTCGCCCGGCGAGGCCGGCTCGGCCTCCGCGTTCAGCAGGTCCTTGACCAGCCGTCCCTTGGTGGCCTTGTTGAAGTGGCTCACCACCGAGCGCTTCAGCACCCCGTCCACCTCGCGCTCCTGCAGCACCCGCACGGTGGCCGTCCGTGCAGTCAGCTCCCCGGTCGGCTTCCACGCTGCCGCGTACGCGGAACTGCGCAGGTCCAGGACCAGCCCGTCCCCGGCGGCGCTCGGCAGCACCGAGGCCATCTCGCGCCGCCAGTACGCTCCGAGCGCCCCCAGCGGCGGCAGCTTCACGCCCATCGAGCAGCGGTACGGCGGGATCCGGTCACCGATCCGCAGCGCGCCCCAAAGGCCCGAGAACACCAGCAGTGAACGCTCCGCCCGCCGGTACGCGGCCTCGTCCAGCTTGGCCAGTCCGAGCGCGTCGAACAGAACTCCCGTGTACACCTCGCCCGCCGGGAGCGCACCCGCCGTCCGCAGCTCGGCGTTGCGGGCCACCTCGCCGCGCAGGCCCTTGCTCAGCCCGAGTACCTCCTGCGCCGTGTCCGCGTCGCCCGAGCAGAGCTCCACCAGCGCGTTCAGTACGGTTCCGCGCGCCGCCGACAGGCCGGGCAGCGAGAGTTCGTCCAGTGCCAGCGGTACCCCGGCCCCGGAGGCGGCCTTCCCCTCCGACGGCGGCAACAGGACCAGCACAGCGGACTCCTTCAACACTCTGTTGGCAGCGGACCCTGCCAACCTTACGCACCCCGGGCGGCCACCAGGGCCGCGCCCGTCCCCAGCGCCAGGCAGAGCGGGGAGTAGTAGCGCCGGTCCAGCCGCAGGAACCGCTCGGTCCGGGCGATCCGCCGGCCCGAACCCGCCGGGCCGAAGAGCAGCAGCCCGCCGACACCACGTGCCAGCAGCACCCCCGAGACCGCCCCAGCCCCCGCCGTCCGCAGCAGCCGTGGCCCGACCGCAGGCAGCACCCCGGCGCGAGCACCCACCAGGTACGAGGCCGCACCCAGTGCCACCGCCACCTCCGCACACATCGCGGGCGTCGGAAGCCGCTCCACCCCGACACCGACCACGGTGTCGGCGAACTCCGCCGGGCTGCCCAGCGGCCACGGAGTCCGCATCCACACCGCGTGCAGCGCCCCGATCGCGCCGAGCGCCCCGGCCACCACCGCGCCCGTCCGCCGTACTCCGTCCGACGCCCGGTCCGACCCCGGGCCCGATCTCCCCGGCAGGCCCGTCCGCGACACTCCGTCAGGTGCCGCACCCGCCTGCAGCGCCCCGCCCGGCGCCGAATCCGTTGCCGCGGCTTCGCTCGTACCTGCGTTCACGCCCAACCCCCGTTCTGCCGAACCTTGTTCGCCACGCCCACCCTACGGCCCAGCACAGCGGGCCACTCCGGCGCACCCGCCGTACGCTGCGACCATGCCGCGTCCACAGCTCACCGTCAGAGCCGCAGACTCCGCCCGGATCAACACCGAGCTCGCCGAGTTGCGGGCCGGTCTGCACCTGCCCACCGACTGGTCCGCCGAGGTCCTCGCCGAGGCCGAACGGGCCGCCGCCCTGCCCCGGCTGCCCGAGTTCGACGCCACCGACCTCGACCTGTTCACCCTCGACCCGCCCGGCTCCCGCGACCTGGACCAGGCCATGCGCCTGGCCCGGCGCGGTTCCGGCTACCGGGTGCACTACGCGATCGCCGACGTCGCCGCCTTCGTCTGCCCCGGCGGCGCGATCGACACCGAGGCCCACCGGCGGATCCAGACCCTCTACTTCCCGGACCTGCGGGTGCCGCTCCACCCGCTCCGGCTCTCCGAGGGCGCCGCCAGCCTGCTCCCCGGTGAGCTGCGCCCGGCACTGCTCTGGCAACTCGACCTGGACTCCGACGGTGCCGTGCTGCTCGCCGACGTACGCCGGGCCAGGGTCCGCTCGCGCCGCCGACTCGACTACGAGACCGTCCAGCGCGAGCTCGACACCGGTACCGCCGACGAGCAGCTGCGACTCCTCGCCGAGATCGGGCGGCTGCGCGAGGCCCGGGAGGAGGCGCGCGGCGGCGTCAGCCTGCCCATCCCGGAACAGCAGGCCGTGCCGGTCGACGGCGGCTACCGGATCGACTACCGCGCCCCGCGCCCCGCCGACGGCTGGAACGCCCAGATCTCCCTGCTCACCGGCATGGCCGCCGCCGACCTCATGCTGGACGCGGGCGTCGGCCTGCTCCGTACGCTCCCCGGTGCACCCGAGTCCGCGTACGCCCGGCTGCGCCGGATCGCCCGGGCCCTGAACGTGAAGTGGCCGGTCGACACCGGCTACCCCGAGCTGATCCGCTCGCTCGACCCCAGGCGCGCCAACGACGCCGCCTTCCTCAACGAGTGCACCGGCCTGCTGCGCGGCGCCGGGTACCACGCGTTCGACACGGCTCGCGGCGTGCCGCCCCCGGCTGATCCGGCCCACGCCGCCCTCGCCGCGCCGTACGCGCACTGCACTGCACCGCTGCGCCGCCTCGCGGACCGGTACGCCCTGGAGGTCTGCCTGGCGATCGCCGGAGGTGCAGACGTGCCCGGGTGGGTTCAGGAGGCGCTGCCGGGGGTACCGGCGCTGATGGAGAGCGGTGACCAGCGGGCCCGCGAGGTGGAGCGGACCTGTGTGGACCTCATCGAGGCCGAGCTGCTGCGCGGGCGCGAGGGCGAGGACTTCGACGCCGTGGTGATCGAGGTCGACGAGCGGAAACCGGTCAGCGGCACGGTCCAGCTGTGCGAACCGGCCGTGATCGCCCGCTGCGACGGGACCTCCCGGCAGCTGCCGCTCGGCGAGCGCATCCGCGTCCGGCTGACCAAGGCCGACCCGGCCACCCGCATGGTCCGCTTCGCTCCGGCGTGAGCGCGAGCGTGTGCCGTGCGACCGGCCGCCGTGCGCCGTCAGCGGAGTGCCGTCCGGCGGGGTGCCGTCGCCGGCGGACCTCGTGCGGTGACCTGGCCCCTCCGTCGTCGCCGCCGCCTCCACCCGAATCTGCATCGACTCCGCCACCGACCCGTTGGGATGATCAACAGGTGAGCACACCAATCCTCACGCCGACTCCGACGACGCGCGGCCGTCGACTGTTCGTGCTCGCGATCTGCTGCTTCAGTCTGTTCATCGTCGGCCTGGACAACACGGTCGTGAACATCGCGCTGCCGTCGATCCAGCACGACCTGGGCTCGGCGGCCTCCGGACTTCAGTGGATCATCGACGCCTACACCCTGGTGCTCGCGGCCCTGCTGATCCTCTCCGGATCGGTGGCCGACCGGGTCGGGCGACGGCGGGTGTTCCTGATCGGGCTGGTCGTCTTCGTCCTCGGCTCGCTGCTCTGCAGCCTCGCACCCGGCCTGGGCTGGCTGATCGCCTTCCGCGCCGTGCAGGCGGTCGGCGGCTCGATGCTGAACCCCGTGGCGATGTCGATCATCACCAACACCTTTACCGACCGCCGTGAACGGGCCCAGGCCATCGGCGTCTGGGGCGGTGTGGTCGGGATCAGCATGGCGCTCGGCCCGCTGATCGGCGGTTTCCTGGTGGAGGCTGCGGGGTGGCCGTCGATCTTCCTGATCAACGTCCCCGTCGGACTGGTCGCCTGGGCCCTGACCTACCGCTACGTCCCCGAGTCCCGGGCGCCCCGGCCCCGGCGGCTGGACCCGGTCGGGCAGGTCCTGATGGTGGTGCTGCTCGGGACCGGTACCGCCGCGATCATCGAGGGCCCCGGCCACGGATGGACCTCCCCGCTGATCCTGTCCCTCGCCGCTGTCGCCCTCGCGGCCCTGCTGGTCCTGCCCTGGTGGGAACTGCGCACCGCGGAGCCCCTGATCGACCTGCGCTTCTTCCGCAGCGTCCCGTTCACCGGCGCCACCGTCACGGCCGTCTGCGCCTTCGCCGCGCTCGGCGGCTTCCTCTTCCTCAACACCCTCTACCTGCAGAACGTCCGCCACTACGACCCCTTCGAGGCCGGGCTCTGGACGCTGCCGATGGCCGGAATGATGGTGGTCTTCGCGCCGGTCTCCGGACGCATCGTGGGCCGACACGGTCCGCGCGTCCCCCTGCTCGTCGCGGGTGTGGCGCTGGCGGCGAGCGGCGTCCTGCTCACCCGGCTCGCCGACGACTCGCCGCCCGCGCTGCTGCTGATCTCGTACGCGCTGTTCGGGATCGGCTTCGGCCTGGTCAACGCGCCGATCACCAACGCGGCGGTCTCCGGCATGCCCGTCGCCCAGGCGGGCGTCGCGGCCGCCATCGCCTCGACCAGCCGGCAGATCGGGCAGTCGCTCGGCGTCGCCGTGATCGGTACGGTCGTCGCCGCCTCGGCCACCTTCGGCCCGTCGGCCGGTCCCGGGTTCACCGAGGCCAGCCACACCGGCTGGTGGATCGTGGCGGGCCTGGGCGTGGCCATCCTGCTGCTCGGCGCGCTGACCACCACCGCCTGGGCCGCCCGCACCGCGGCCGGGGTCGCCGTCCGCCTCACCCCGGAGCACGGGCGGCAGACGGTGGCGTCCTGACCGCCCACCGGACGCCTGCCGGCCTGCGGCCGTCGGCGGCGGTGCCGCCGTCCGGGCCGACGCCGCCCTCGGGGCCGACACCGGCGCCGGGCCAGGTACGGGACGCCGTCACCGACCGGCTACGATGACCAGTACGGCGGACGAGCCGGCCGGGCGGTCGCGACGGGTCCTCATGGGGCCCGCCGAGGAACGTCCGGGCTCCACAGAGCAGGGTGGTGGGTAACGCCCACCCGGGGTGACCCGCGGGACAGTGCCACAGAAAGCAGACCGCCTGCGGCTTCGGCTGCAGGTAAGGGTGAAACGGTGGTGTAAGAGACCACCAGCGACCGAGGTGACTCGGCCGGCTCGGTAAACCCCACCCGGAGCAAGGTCAAGATCGGTGCCTTCGGGCGCCGTGCGCGGATGTTCGAGGGCTGCTCGCCCGAGTCCGCGGGTAGACCGCACGAGGCTGTCGGCAACGGCAGCCCTAGATGGATGGCCGCCTCCCCGGGCCGCGCAAGCACCCCGGGAGACAGAACCCGGCGTACAGGCCGACTCGTCCGTCGGCCATCTGAGGGAAGGCCCTCCGATCTGCAAGTTAGCAGGTCGGAGGGCCTTTTCCGTTCTCGAAAGCCGAGTTGCTGACCAGCAGCTGAAGGGAGCAGAGCCGGCCTGTTCATCGACAATCGGGTACCCCGTTGCCGTACGGACGTCCGCCTGCTCAGCCCCGCCCTCGGTGAGCCCGCCTCCCGTGGCCATCACCTTGATCACGTCGGCGCCGATCTCCGCGTTGCGCCGCACCCGCTCCCGGACGGCCGCCTCGCCGGGCACCTCATCGCCGAGGAACCGGCAGTGTCCACCAGGCGGCGCAAGGGGATCCGTGTTCGTCTGTCAGGAACCGGGCGCCCCTCCGGAGGCGCCGGCTTGGCGTCCGCCCGTGTGCGATGGCCCACAGGCCAGCCGGGGGAAGCCGTCAGAGCGGGGCTCCAACCGATACACGACGTCGAGAAGATCCATCACCTGCTTGCGCTGCTTCGGCGACAACTCGCCCGCGCTCATGGGAATCCCGAAGAAGTCCGCCAGAGCCCGTGGCGCCGGAGGATCGGGTTCCCCTCTGTGTGTTCTTGCGGAGCGGCCGGGTGTGGCTCTGCGAGATCGCGACACCGGCCTTGCCGATGGCAGCTGCGACGCGTTCGTTGTCTCTGCCGCCGACCCGTCCGGTTGGCGCGCGACGCCTCGCCCGGGGGGCGCGACTGCGTGATGGGCTCGGCGACAGGCGAGGCGCGAGCAAGGCGTTCACCGCGGCCTGGAGCGGCTGACCAGGGTCGCCTGGACGACCTCCCGGATGGCCGGCTGGGCTGCAGCGGTGACCACCTGCCGGGAGCGGGGGCTCCGACGTGTCCGTGCCGTGCACTTCGAGCCGCATGATGATTCGTCAGAAATGCTTGTAAGCAATGTGGTTGGGCACTATCTCCGAGGGGAGAAGCGCACCTCTGCGTCATTGTCACGAACTACGAACCGGGGCTCGGATGAGCAGTGCACGTATGCGACGTCGAGGATGGCCGCTCCTGGCCTGCGCCTTGCTGGTGCTGGCCTTCTGTGCCATTGCCGTTGCGGTGGTACTGCACGAGGTCCTGACCACGGTACTGCTGACGGCGTGTGCGGCAGGTCTGATCGCCGCAGGCGTGCGGCTCCTGGCCGGAGCAGGCAGAGGGCGCTGAGTCCGTGCCCTGCCTGCCGTAGGCGGGGTCGTCGGACGATCGCCAGGGGGCTGAGGTGCGGAGGACGAGCGATCCACGTTCCGCACTGTGCGCCCGCCGGCGCAATCGGTTGCCTGGTGGACGAGTCGGGTCCCTCGCGGTCTGTGTGACGCGATGCCGGTCGGGCTGATCGGCCGCCCAGTCGGGCGGCGGGGCAGGCGCGGAGTGAGGTGCGGAATCCGCCGTTCCCGCCGGTGCCCGGCTGTGCGGCCGCCGCCCTCGCGTCCGGTGGGAGCGGTGCGATGGCATGCACGGCCTTTCCCGGCCGCGTCACCGGTCCTGATCGCCCGCCGACACGCCGGGGCCGGCTACCAGTGGGCGGGGCGGTCGAGGGCCGCGGGCAGCTTGGTGGTGGCGTCGCCCCTGGCCGCGTTGAGCTGGGCCTGGGTGAGGAAGATGCTTCCGGTGAGGTCGGCGCCGCGCAGGTCGGCGTTGCGGAAGTCGGCTCCGATCAGGTCGGCGGACCGCAGGTCGGCGCCGTTCAGGTCGGCCGCGATGAGGTAGGCGCCGCGCAGGTTGGCGCCGCGCAGGTCGGCACCCTTGAGCCTGGCGCCGATGAGGTCGGCCCCGCGGTGGTTCTTCTTGCGGCCCGGGACGTCGGCCCGGACGAGTTCGCTGGTGCGCAGCAGGAGCGTGTTGATCTCGGCGCGGAGTGCGGGGACATCGGCCCGGGCGAGGGTCTCGGCGTCGCTCAGGGTGAGCTGCTCGGTGTCGTTCAGCGCGCGGCGGAGGTCACCGTGGACGGGGCGGGCGGCCGGCAGCTCCAGTGCCTCGGTGAGGTACCAGAGCAGTTCGTGCAGCTGGCGCATGACGGGGAACACGTCGAACATCTGCCGGGCGCTGTCGGGGGCCTGCCGCCAGTCCTGCCCGCCGAAGGTGACCTGGGACACCTTCTGTCCGGCACCGAAGCAGTCGAACACCGTGCAGCCGGGGAAGCCCTTCTGCCGCAGCTGGGTGTGGATGCCGCAGCGGAAGTCCGCCTGGAGGTTGGAGCACGGCTTGCCGGCGTCCTTGTTGACCGCGAAGTCGGCGGAGGCGGCGAACGGCAGCGCCACGCAGCACAGTCCGAAGCAGTTCGCGCAGTCGGACAGCAGGCTCAGCCGACGGCCGTCGGCGGGGGCGCCGGCGGAGGCGGCGTCCGGTGCGGAGGCGGAGGGCGTCGCCGTGGTGCGGGCGGCCGGGGTGCGCGTAGCCGAGGTGCGGGCAGTGCGGGCGGTGCGGGCCGAGGCGGAAGCGGAAGGGGCTTTGCGCTTCTGGGACAAGGTGCTTTCTCCTGCGGCAGGGGTGAGCACCGCCTCCTGCCGCGCTCCGGACCGGACCCCATTGTCCCCGAGTGCGAGCGGTCCGGCCGATCGGGGTGGGCAGCGGGCCGCACCCGAGCAGGTGCCGCCTGCTGCCCACCGTCCGTGCGAGCCGGGTGGGCGAACTTCTGCGGCACCCGGGCCACCCGGCGCCACATGGCCTCGGTGTCGAGTCCTCCGACGGGTACGCCATCCCGGGTCACGCTGCCCTCCACCGGGAGGTGGAGGTCGGCGAGGATCTTGAGCAGGGTGGACTTCCCGCTGCCTTTCCGGCCGATGATCGCCACGATCTCGCCCCGGCGTAGCGTCATGCTGACGTCGGACAGGGCGGGTTCCTGCTCGTCGCCGGGGTGGCAGTAGGTGAGGTCCCGGACCGCGACCTCCGCCGGGGCCGGTGGCGGCCCGCGCCTCCGCCGCCCGGTACCTGGCCATCAGGAACGGTGCGACGGTGTCCGAACGCACCTCCTCCGCCGTCTGCTTGTCGATCACGAACCACCGGTGGATCCGCAGTGCCCGCCGGTCGTCGGAGGTGGTGACGGCGGTGAGGTAGTGGATCCGGGCGACCCGCACTCGGGCGAGCGGCACCGTCGTACGACCGGCCGTCCGGCGAACCGTGGTCGCAGGACCGGCGCGGAGGGGAGTGACCCGGGGCCCCGGGGGTTACTGGTGGTCGGCCCAGACGTACGTCTCGGGCAGCAGCTGCGAGACGGGGACCGCGCGCGGCCGGGACCCGGCGGCCAGGATGACGGTGATGTCCGGGAAGTAGTCGAACAGGACCTGTCGGCAGCGCCCGCACGGCGGCACTATCCCGCGCCCGCCGTCACCGACCGCGACGATCGCCTCCAGCTCGTACGCGCCTTGGGCGGCTGCGGCGCCGAGGACCACGAGTTCGGCGCAGGGGCCGCCGGTGAAGTGGTACGCGTTGAGCGCCGTGACGATACGGCCGTCCTTGGCGCGGGTGGCGGCGGCGACCGTGTGGTTGTCGCCCCGGGCGTACGTCTCGGCGGTGTGGGTGGCGGCCCGGACGAGTTCGAGGTCTATGCGGGGATCGTCCGGGTGGTGATCGACGACGGCCATCGTGTTCGGCTTCCCTGGGGATCGGGGCGACGCGAGTCCCGATGGCGGCACCGCGCGGGAACGGCGTCGCGGCTTGCTCCGGTGTCCCAACCGGCTGCCCTGCCAGTTGTTCCCACCAGTTGTCCCAACCATTGGAACACCGATCGTTCCGAATGCCGACATCGTTTTCGCCGGCACTGCTCCGCCGTCCCGGGGGAACATGGGTGCCCCGGTCGGCGCGGGGCGGACCGGGGCACTCGGGGGGCGGTCAGTCCAGGTTGTGGTGCGGTTCCACGCCGTCGTAGTCGTCGGACGTCCAGCCTGCCGACTCGCCCTCCAGGCCGGCATCGGGACCGTCGCTGAGCAGATCGCCGATGGTGACCGCCCGGGCCTCGCTGCCGGTCTCGTCGCCGGGGGCGGACTCCTCGTGGATGCTGGGCATGGTGTCTCTCCTCGATCGGGTGCTCGACACTGTTGCCCGGAGATTAATCGGACTCGACCGTTCCGGATATCTTTCCCCGCGCGGGCCTCCGCAGGTTCACCCGAAGAGCAGGTGCGGGTCCGGCGTGACCGGCGGCAGTGGAGTGCTCACCCGAGGTAGCCGGGACTGTGCAGCAGGGCGGTGCCGCCGTCACGGCGGGCCCGGAGCGCGTGCACCAGGCGCGGCACCGCATGCGGGTGCAGCAGTTCGAGGGCCCTCGGCACGGGGAAGAAGCCGTACTCGGCCACCTCCTCGGCCTGCGGGTGGATGACCGAACCGGCGGACACGGTTCCGCCGTCGAACATGAACTGAACAGCCGGGTGGGCCTGTTGACCCTGTTCGGGCAGCGGGTCACGCCACTCCACCACGACCAGGCGCAGGCTCTGCGCACTCAGTCCGGTCTCCTCCCGCAGCTCCCGTGCGGCGCATTGGTCCGGGCTCTCGCCCTGGTCGATCGCACCGCCCGGATAGAGCCAGGACTCGCGGTAACTCGCCTTCAGGAGCAGGACGTTGCCATCGGGATCGGTCAGCAGCACACTGCTCCCGACGTAGGCACGGACGAGGCTCGCCAGCCATTCGTGCTCGGGCAGCCAGGTGGTGGTCAACGTGCTCTCTCCTCCTGGGAGTTGTGCGGGTGGTGCAGGTAGTGCAGGTGGCGCGGGTGGTGCAGGCGGTGCGGTCAGGGAGGTTGGGCGGTCAGGCCGGGTCGGTGAGGGTGCTGAGGACGAGTGCGCGGAGCGGCACCAGCAGGGCGCTGTCCCGGCCGTGGTAGACCGCGTTGGTGAGCAGGACGAGGTAGCGGCCGGTGCGCGGGGCGAGGTGGATGCTGGTGCCGGTGAAGCCGTGGTGGTAGGCGACGGGTCCGGCGTCCGGGCCGGTGTCCGCGACGATCCAGGCGAGGCCACGGCGGCGGCCGGGTTCGATGGGTACGGCGGCGCGCATGCTCTCGGTCAGCCAGGGTGAGACGAGCGCGTGCTCGGCGAAGGCGGCCAGATCGGCGGCGGTGCTGAACGCCCCGGCGTGCCCCGCGATTCCGCCCATGAGGGCGGCGCTCGGGTCGTGCACCGTGCCCCAGATCCGGGCCGCGCCGACCAGTCGCGCCTCGGTCGGCGCGACCTGCGGCGAACGGGCCAGCGGACCGTACGACGTCTCGGTCATGCCCAGCTCGCGCCAGAGTTCGTCGGCGAGCAGGTCCAGACGGCGCCTGCGCAGCGTCGCCAGGAGCAGGCCGAGCAGGATGAAACCCCGGTCGATGTAGCGGTGTTGCCCGCCCGGCTCGCTGATCAGCGGCTCCGCGCAGATCAGCCGGGCCAGCGGGGTCGGGTCTCCCAGGTAGCGGTCGAACTGGGTGCGATCGAGCAGGCCGCTGGTGTGAGTGATCAGTTGGCGAACGGTCAGATCGCCTCCCGGTGGCGGAAGTTCCGACCGGATCACGCGCAGGGGGGTGTCGAGATCGAGCAGCCCCTCGCGGGCCGCCCGGCCGATCAGCGGCCAGGTGGCCACCACCTTGGTGAGTGAGGCGAGGTCGTAGCGGGTGTGCTCGTCGGGTGCCGCTGGGCCGCACTCGGCGCCGACCGTGCCGCAGGCGGCGGTGACGCGTGGGCCGCCGACCGTTCCGGCGGTGATCACACCGCCCGGGACCCGGCCGGCCGAGACGAGCGGTGCCATGGCGTTCTGCAGAGTGGCGGCGGCGCCGACCGCCCAGTTCCGGGCCGAGGACACGGTCACTCCCTCCCACATCCTGTGGGGCCCGACTGCGGAACGGGTCCCTGCTCACTCGTACCCCGGCCACCCGTCGTGGAAGCCGGCGCGGAGGTGTGCGGCAAGGTTCGGGGGAGGGGGAGCGGTCGCGCCTTCCGCAGGGGTGCCGGGTTTTCTCCCGCCAGGGCCCGGCAGTACCCGGCAACCCCCGCGTGCGGCAGGGTGCTCGGAGGTCAGGCGGACGCGGCCAGCTCCTCCAGGACGGCGATCGTCCGGTCGGCATCGTCGGAGGCGACGAAGAGGTGGTCGTGGTGGAAGCCGGCCACCACGTTGCAGCTGATGCCGTGTTCGGCGAGGCGTCCGGCGACGGCGGCGGTCAGGCCGACCGCCTCCAGCGCCGAGTGGATGCGCAGCGTGATCCAGGCGGCCACGAACTCGTACCGCAGCCCGAGCGCGTCGGCCTCCTCCTGCGCCACCACGACGGTCGGCCCCTCCGGCTCGGACACCGTCACCACCGGGCGCAGCCCGGCCGGAACGCGCGCGGGGAGGGTGCAGTAGACGTACCGTCCCGGGTTGAGCGTCGGGCGCATTCCACTGAGCAGCTTCTGGAGATCTCGTTCACCGGCCATGGCGGCCACGGTAGTCCGTACGTCCGGCGGTCGCCGGGAGGACGCGGCGGTCGAGCCGGATTCGCTGCCGCGCCGACGGGTGCCGGGATCGGGGCGGTCGACGGTTGAGGCGGGGTCGCGAGCGGTCACCCGGCTTTGGGCGCCTCCACCCAGTTGGGGGCGAAGCCGGGCTCCGCCCCTGGTCGGCGGCCCGACACAACCGTGCCCCGATGGCGCCGACGCCAACTCGGTTCGGGGGAGGGGAGCTTGCCACGTCGGGTTCGCCTGCCGGTGCGTCCGTGCGCCGGCGCGTCCGCGCGCCGGTGTGGATGTGCGGCGCGAGGTTCGTGGTGGTGGGACCGCCGGCCGCGAGGACGGGGTGCGCGGGTGCGGTGCGGCCGTCGGCGGCTGACGGGTGACGGTGGCGGGCCGCAAGCTCAGCCCGGGCGTCGGTGGCCGCCCGAGCCGGTCGACACCAACTCCCGTGCCGGGCAGTGGAACGGACGGTCGCCGACGGGCTGTGCGTGGAGCGGCCATCGGCCTTCTCCGGCCCCGGGTGGGAGGCGATCTGCCAGGGCGGGGCAGCCGAAGGGCGGTTCCTCCGCCATGTCGGTGCGGACCCGGGGGCGGCGGGGCCCCGTGCCCGCGACCGGCGTCCTCCGCTCATGCGCCCCCGGCCCCCGGTCCTCGGGGTGCGGCCGGGCGCCGGCCGGTGTCCTGCGGCCCGCGATCCGGGACGGCCCGGCGCGGTGAGGTGAACGGAGTCGTTGACGAGCGATAGTTAGCGATATATCGTCGAGTTATCGAGATGCTTCGGAAGAGGGGCATCGAGTGAGTGTTCAGAAGGGTGGTGCGCGCCATGCGCGCAAGAGGATCGTTCCGGGGAGAGCGTCGGCGCCCTGAGCGCGGGGAGTTCGCCGGGGAGGGCTTCGAGGCCCGTCACGCCTTCGGCGGCTTCGGCGGGCCGGGTCGGCCGGCGGGTCCGTGGGGGCCCGGGTTCGGCGGGCCGTTCGGCCCCATGGGGGGACGGGGGCGCGGCGGCCACGGCCGCCGGGGCGGCCGGGCCCGGCGCGGGGACGTCCGCGCCTCGCTGCTCGCGCTGCTCAGGGAGCGGCCGATGCACGGCTACGAGATGATCACCGAGATCGGTGAGCGGACGGGCGGGGCCTGGCGGCCGAGCCCGGGATCGGTTTATCCGACCCTCCAGCTGCTGGAGGAGGAGGGGCTGATCCGAGCTCAGGAGGATTCCGGGAAGCGCCTGTTCGAGCTCACCGAGACCGGGCGGGCCGAGGCCGAGGCGGGGTCGGAGTCCCCCTGGGACGAGGCCGGTCGCGGTGTCGACTGGGAGGCGGTCCAGGAGGTCGGCCAGGCGCTGGCCGCCGTGGACCACGCCGTACGGCAGGTGATGGCCACGGGTACGGAGGAGCAGCGGGCCAAGGGGCTCGCGGTCCTGGCCGAAGCGAAGAAGAAGCTGTACCTCATCCTCGCCGACGAGGACTGACCTGCCCGCCGGTCGGGGGCCCGGGGCTCCGCCTGCCCGGCCGGCCGAACGCGATCACGGGGGCATGCGCGGGCGGGCGTCCACGCCGCCCGCTCCGGTTCCGGGCGGGAGCGACGCCCTGGGGCGGGGCGGCCCGGGCGGGAGAGACGCCCCGGCGGAGAGGTGCCCTGGCCGGGGAGGCGCCCAGGGTGCGGCTGGGCCTCGGGCCGAAAGGACCGTGAGGCGTGCCTCACCGGCCGACACCTGCCGACCCCGGCCGAGCCCTGCCCCCGGCTCCCGTCCCAAGTGCGTTCGGCCGGGGGAGTCCCGGACCCGGAAGCTGCCGGAGGGGGCTACGCCGTGGCGGAGGCGTCGTACTCGTACCGCCAGTAGCGGCGCCGCTTGGCGGTGCGCAGCTCGACCCGCCGGTAGACCAGGGTGGTGGCCGGTACGTCGCCGTGGGCGGGGACCGGTACCCGGTAGACCTTGGGCACGCTGTTGAGCGGGGTCAGTGCGACCGGCAGCACCGTGCCGTCCAGTGGCCCGCCCACGAATTCGGTGTCGGCGCTTCTCATCACCCCAGCGTAAGCGAGCCGGCCCCGGGGCCGGTCCGGTCGGATCCGCCCTGCTCAGAGGGGGAGGAAACGGGGTGGCCGTGGAGAACCGGTGACGTTGCGGAAACGGAGCGGCGGAGCCTCGGTGACAGTCGCCGTGACGGCCGCAGCGCCGCCCCCGGTCAATCGGACCCGTTCCGCACCCTTATCCTGCTCTGTACGCCCCCGGGGACCACCCGGGTCTGCGGGCCCCGTACGGGCCGGGTCGGGCGCGCGGTGGTGTGCCTTCCCGCCGAGCCCAACTCTCGTACTCCGTACCGTGACCCAGGCGTTGGCCGTCCGGCAACCCCGGCTCCGGCTCATGGCGGACGCGCCGGATCGAGCACCACCCGGGAAGCAACAGGCGAGCCCGGATGTTGCGTCGGATGTTGCGTCGGTCGCCGCGCCGTACCGGGCGTGGCAGGTCACGGCAGGGTGCGGAAGGGGTCTGATGGAAGCCAGCGGCAGGTGGACGACCTGGTGGCGGAAGCGCGAGCGGCAGCAGTCGGGGGCTGCGGCGGACGGCGCGGACGCCGCAGTGCGCCTCGATCAGCTGCTCGAAGCCGTCAGAGCGGGTTTCCCGGTGGCCCCGGCGGCACACCCGGCCGGCTATCGCTGCTCCTGTGACCGGGTCGGCTGTCCGGCCCCCGCCCAGCACCCCGTCTCGTTCGCCTGGCAGTCCCAGGCGACCACCGACACCGAGCAGCTGACCCGCTGGCTCTCCCGCGACCCGGAGGCGAACTTCATCACCGCCACCGGCCGCGCGCACGACGTCCTGGACGTCCCGGCCGAAGCCGGCCGGCTCGCGCTGGAGCGGCTGGACGCGCTGGGCGTCGGCGGCCCGGTCGCGGCCGTCGGCGAGGACCGCTACCTGTTCTTCACCGCCACCCGGGGCACCCCGCAGGACGAGGACGAGTGGTGGCCGAGCGTGCTGGACAGCACGCCGGACACCATGTCCGAGCACCCCGGTCTGCGCTGGCACTGCCGTGGCTCGTACACCCTGCTGCCGCCCGCCGCGCTCCCGGACGGCTCCGAGGTCCGCTGGCTCGACACCCGTGGCCCCGGGCAGCAACTGCCCGACGCGCTGCGCGTCCTGGACGTACTCACCGACGCCTGCACCGAGGTGGGCGCCGTTGCCGAGGAGCAGTGGCTGATCGGCTAGCAGGCGCCGCTCCGGGACCGGCCGCCGTCATACCGGCCCTCGACGTGCCGGCCGTCGGCGCACCGACCTCGGCGTGCCGGGGTCGGCACCGGCTTGGACCGGTCCGGCGAATCCCGTGCGGCAGCGGATCTTCGGGGGCGCGCCCCTCGGCCGGACAGGTCCCCCGCCGGGCTGAGCCGCGCCGCGCTGTGCCGACCGGGCCGGGCCGGGACAGCCGCGCCGGGCCGACCGGGCCCGGAGCGCGCAGCGGCCGTCCCGGCGCGCGCCGCCGTCACGGCAGGGTGAGGATCTCCGCTCCGTCGGCCGTGACGACCAGGGTGTGCTCGAACTGGGCGGTCCGCTTGCGGTCCTTGGTGACGACCGTCCAGCCGTCCTCCCAGACCTCGTAGTCGTAGGTGCCGAGGGTGAGCATCGGCTCGATGGTGAAGGTCATGCCGGGCTTGATCACCTCGGTGGCCCGCTCGCTGTCGTAGTGCGGGACGATCAGGCCGGAGTGGAACGACGTGTTGATGCCGTGTCCGGTGAAGTCGCGCACCACGCCGTAGTCGAAGCGCTTGGCGTAGGACTCGATGACCCGCCCGATCACGTTGATCTGACGGCCGGGCTTGACCGCCTTGATCGCCCGGTTGAGCGACTCGCGGGTGCGCTCGACCAGCAGCCTGGACTCCTCGTCCACGTCACCGCACAGGTAGGTGGCGTTGAGGTCGCCGTGCACGCCGTGGATGTAGGCGGTCGCGTCGATGTTGACGATGTCGCCGTCCCGGAGGACCGTCGAGTCCGGAATGCCGTGGCAGATCACCTCGTTGACGGAGGTGCAGATCGACTTGGGGAAGCCCCGGTAGCCGAGGTCCGAGGGGTACGCGCCGTGGTCGCACATGTACTCGTGGGCGACGGCGTCGAGCGCGTCGGTGGTGACGCCCGGCGCGATCAGCTTCGCGGCCTCCGCCATCGCCTGGGCGGCGATCCGGCCCGCGATCCGCATCTTCTCGACCGTCTCGGCGCTCTGCACCTCGGGCCCGGTGTACGGCGTCGGTGCGGGCTTGCCGACGTACTCGGGCCGCGTGATGTGCGCCGGAACCTTGCGGGTGGGGGACTGGATGCCGGGTACGAGAACCATGGCCGCGAGTCTATCCGCCGGGCCCCCGCCGCCCTGGCTGTGTGTGCGAGCCGGGCATCGGGAATGATCCCTGTCGAAGCGAACGAGCGACGGGAGACCATCATGGCGCTGGGATTCGGCCACAAGCCCACCGGGAAGCCGGGGGAGTGGTTCTACTGCATCAAGCACGCCAAGGTCGAGGAGGGCCCGGACTGCCCGGCCAAGGACCGGCTGGGACCGTACACCACCCGCGAGGAGGCCGCCCACGCGCTGGAGACGGCCGCCGAGCGGAACCGCGAGTGGCAGACCGACCCGCGCTGGAGCGACACCGAGGGCCCGGCCGACGAGCAGGTGTGAACCTCCCCGGAGGCGTGGCGCCGGGGCCGGCCGCGCGCCCTCGGTCTCAGACGGTCGCCGCCGCCGGACCTTCGGCGGTTCTCCGGGTGGCGCGGACGGCCGCCGCGTGCGGGTCGGTCCTGGAGTCGTACGCCAGCAGCTTCGGCAGTGCGGCGGTGAGTCCGAGCACGCCGACCACGCAGGCCAGTCCGCCCACCCAGACCGAGCTGCGGACACCGATCAGCGCGGCCATGCCGCCGACCCGGACCTGGCCCAGCTGCGGCCCGACCGAGTAGCTGAGCACCTCGACCCCGGCCAGCCGCCCGCGCAGCTCGTCCGGGACGGACTGGTTCCAGATCACCGAGCGGGCGATGCCGCTGATCTGGTCCGCGCCGCCGGCCAGGGCGAGTCCCAGCAGTACCAGCCAGACGTTGCCCGCGAGACCGGCCAGCACCATCGCCGCACCCCAGCCGAGCGCCGCGGCCACCAGCATCCGGCCGTGCCGGTGCACGTGGGAGGTCCAGCCGCTGGTGACCCCGACGGCCAGTGCCCCGGCCGCCGAGGCGCCGTACATCAGGCCGAGTGCCCAGTCCGCGTGCAGTTCACCGGCCAGGAAGGGGAAGACCGCGACGGGGTACGCGAAGAGCATCGCGCAGACGTCTATCGCGTAGGTGCCCAGCAGGTCGGGGCGGCCCCAGGCGTACTTCACCCCGGTCGCGATCGCCCGCAGCGAGGGCTTCTCGGCGCCGGTCGACGGCGGGACGGCCCGCATCCGGGCGAGCAGCAGCAGCGAGAGCGAGAAGGTGACGACGTCCAGCAGGTAGGCGGTCTGCACACCCGCCACTGCCACCACGACACCGGCCAGCGCCGGGCCGACCACCGAAGCGGCGTTGCGGGACAGGGAGTTGAGCGCGAACGCGGCGGGGAGCTGGTCGTACGCGACGATCCTCGGGGTGAGCGAGTCCAGCGCCGGGCGCTGCAGGCCGCCGAGCGCGGCCACCAGGGCGGCCACCAGGTAGACCGGCCACAGCAGCGGCTGCGGCAGCAGCGCGTTGAGCAGCAGCAGCCCCGAGAGCAGGCCGAGCCCGGCCTCCGAGAGCAGCACCAGCTTCCGGCGGTCCAGCGCGTCCGCGAGCGCCCCGCCCCACAGCCCGAAGACGATCAGCGGGACCAGCTCCACCGCCCCGACCAGGCCCACCGCGAAGGAGGAACCGGTCAGTTCCTTGATCTGCAGGGGCACGGCGACGTACGTCAGGAAGCTGCCGAAGGCGGTGACGGACCCCGAGGTCCAGAGCAGGCGGAAGTCCCGGGAGGAGCGCCAGGGGGACACGTCGGGCCGGATCCTGCGCAGCACGGACCGCAGTCGGCCCGGCTGACGGGGCGGTGAGTCGGAGGTCATGGTCCCGTCATGGTGAGCGCCGCCCACAGACGGACGCAACCGAATATGGGACGAACCCGATCGATCCCGGGCCGACTGCTGCCGCCCGTGCGAATCGGGCTGCGCCGGGCCCCGGGGCGGCTCACCAGTCGGCGAGCGGGGAGGTGGCCAGGTGCGCGAGGAAGGGGAGGCGGGGGAAGCGGGGGCGGATGCCGGCGGCGGTGCTGACGAGGTGTTGGACGAGGTCGAAGGGCTCCTCGTCGGCGTCCGGGACGGTGAGGCGCTCGTGGGCGAGGGCGGCGAGGTCGTGGTCGCCGGTGTCGAGGGCGAGGACGGTGGCGCCGCTGCGGCGGGCGTCGTGGACGCGTTCCAGCAGTGGGGCCTCGGCGGTGGCGGGGGCGACGACCAGGACCGTGGCGCCGCGCCGTACCCGCGTCAACAGGCCGACGCCGTGGGCGAGATGGGCGGGTGAGCCGTCCGGGACGCGGTGCCGCAGCAGGACGGGGGAGAGGCCGCTGACACCGGAGAGGCCGGCCTCCGCGTCCAGGTGGGCGGCCAGGTGCCAGGGTTCGTACCGCTCGGTGCCGACCAGCAGCAGCCCGTCGGCGCTGCGGCGGCTGACGCATCTTCGCAGTGCGCCGCCGAAGTTCCGGGTGCTCTCCGGCCAGCCGGTTCCGGCCAGTGACCGGGCCAGTGCTGAAACTCTCATCGCGTCCATAGCCGCACAGGATGGAGCACGGGGCCCGGCTTTGGCAGGATCTTCCGCATGAGTACCCACGATTCAGTGACGGAGCCGACCCGAGGGCTCCCCGACGTCTCCGAGCTGGTGGTCGGCGTCCTGGGCGGCACCGGTGACCAGGGCCGCGGTCTGGCCTACCGGCTGGCCAAGGCCGGGCAGCAGGTGGTGATCGGCTCCCGTACGGCGGAACGCGCCGAGACGGCGGCGGCCGAACTCGGCCTCGGCGTGCGGGGCGCGGACAACGCGACCGCGGCCAGGGAGAGCGACATCGTGATCGTCGCCGTGCCGTGGGAGGGCCACGCGGCCACGCTCTCCGGCCTGCGCGAGGAGCTCGCGGGCAAGCTCGTGGTGGACTGCGTCAACCCGCTGGGCTTCGACAAGCAGGGCGCGTACGCCATCAGGCCGGAGGAGGGCAGCGCCGCCCAGCAGGCCGCCGCCCTGCTGCCGGACTCCCGGGTGACGGCGGCCTTCCACCACCTCTCCGCGGTGCTGCTCCAGGACCCGGCGATCGAGCAGATCGACACCGATGTGATGGTGCTCGGCGAGGACCGCGAGGCCACCGACACCGTCCAGGCGCTGGCCGCCCGGATCCCCGGTATGCGCGGCATCTTCGCCGGCCGCCTGCGCAACGCCCACCAGGTGGAGTCGCTGGTGGCCAACCTGATCTCGGTCAACCGCCGCTACAAGGCCCACGCCGGTCTGCGGATCACGGACGTCTGACGGGGATCGCGGACGTCCGGCGGGGGCCGCCGGTGTCCGGCCGAGCGGCTCCGGGCGGCACCGACCGCACGCGAAGGGCCCCCTGCGCGGTGGCAGGGGGCCCTTCGGCGACAATGGGTGCTGACTGCCCCCGGCACCAGGAGTACAGACCATGCCCCGCAACGCCCTCTACGCCTCGATCGTCTTCGTGCTGGCGGTCGCCGCAGCCGTGGTCTCGTTCGTGCAGGGCAACTGGCTGGGCGTGGTGTGGGTGCTGATGGCGGGTGTCTCCAGCAACATCGCCTGGTTCCACCTGCGCCGTGAGCGCCTGGCGAAGGCCGAGGCGGCCACCGAGGGCTGAGAAGGCCGGCGAGGCTGGGACGGCCGCCCGGGGGCGTGCCCGGGCGGGCCCGGTCAGTTCTCCCAGAAGCTGAACAGGTACCGGCCGAGCACGGCGTAGGCGCCGTCCACGCCGAACAGGTCCATGATCCGGTAGACCAGGTCGAAGAACCACCGGTTGACCTCGGACTGCCAGAGCACGATGAACACCGCGAGCAGCCCGTACGGGGCGAAGGGCTCGACCGCCCGGCGGGCCTTCGGGGAGAGCCACGGCTCGACGATTCCGTAGCCGTCCAGTCCCGGCACCGGCAGCAGGTTCAGCAGGGCCGCGCTGACCTGAAGGAAGGCGAGGAAGCCGAGCGCCGCCGCGAGCGGGGAGACGTTCAGTTCGTGGCCCTCGTAGCTGGTGTGCACGGCGGGGTCGTCCAGCCAGCCCGCGCCGACCGGGATCAGCAGCAGGACCGCGCAGAGGATGTTCACCAGCGGGCCGGCCGCCGAGATCAGACTGTGCTTGAGCCTGCCCCGGATGCGGTGCCGCTCGATGTAGACGGCACCGCCGGGCAGACCGATGCCGCCGAGGATCACGAAGATGATCGGCAGGACGAAGCTGAAGATCGCGTTGGTGTACTTGAACGGGTTGAGCGTGAGGTAGCCCTTCGACCCGATGGTGATATCGCCGCTGTGCATCGCGGTCCGCGCGTGCGCGTACTCGTGCAGGCAGAGCGAGACCATCCAGCCCGCCACCACGAACAGGAAGACCCCGACGCCCGCGTTGCCGTACCCCGACCAGACGGCCCAGCCCGAGGTGCCGAGGGTCGCGACCAGGACCCAGAAGACCGGGCTGATCCTGTGGTCCTCGCTGCGCGAGCGCTGGGTTTCGGCGAAGGTCATGGCGGCGGGACTCCGGGGGTAGGGGAAGGCAAGGGTCGATCATGCCGGGCCGGGCGAGGCCGGGACAAGCGGTCCCCGGTGAACGCACGGCGCGGAGGCAGGGTTCCGCGAGCCCCCGGCGGGCCGGGCGGCGCGCCGGTCGCCGAGGGGTGCCCGGGCGGCCCGGCGGACAAATATGCGTGCGCGTCCGGCGGAGTCCACCAGAATGGTCCCGTGCACTACGGCATTCTCGGAACGACCACCGCCCACCAGGACGACGGCACCCCCATCCCGCTGGGCGGTGCCCGGCTGCGTGCCCTGCTCACCGCGCTGGTGCTGCGGCAGGGGCGGCCCGTTCCGACGGATCTGCTGGTGGACGAGGTCTGGGGCGCCGATCCGCCGCAGGACTCCGCCGCAGCCCTGCAGACGCTGGTCGGACGGCTGCGCCGCACCATCGGACGGGACGAGGTCGGCTCCGGCCCCGCCGGGTACTGGCTGACCGGCCGGGACACCGATCTCGGGGAGTTCCAGCGGCTGGTCGCCGAAGGCCGGGCGGCAGCGGCGGCCACGGACCACGCCCGCGCCGCCGAGCGGCTGAACGCCGCCCTCGGCCTCTGGCGCGGACCCGCCCTCGCCGACCTGCCGGACCGCGGCGGACCGGCCGCCCGGCTGGAGACCCAGCGCGAGGAGGCCCGCAGGCACCGGATCGGCGCCGAACTTGAGCTCGGCCGGGCCGCCGACCTGACCGCCGAACTGGCCGAGCTCTGTGCGGACCGTCCGCTGGACGAGCAGCTGCAACTCCTGCTGATCCGTGCCCTGCACGGCAGCGGCCGGACGGCCGAGGCGCTCCAGCAGTACGAGCGCGCCCGGCGCGGGCTGGCCGAGCAGCTGGGTGCCGACCCCGGGCCGGCGCTCCGGGCCGTGCACCGTGAACTGCTCCGCTCCACCGCGCCCGGACCGACTTCCGCGCCGGCCCCGGAGCCGGCCGCGACGGACGGGCCCACCACCACCCACCCGCCCGCACCGGGCCCCTCCATACCGGCCCCGCCCGCGCTGTCCGCGGCCGCGCCGCCCGTTCCGGACGGGGACCGGCCCGCAGCGCGCCCGGTCGGCAACCTGCGCCCGAGACTGACCAGTTTCGTCGGTCGGGAGACCGATCTCGACGCCCTGAAGACCGCTCTGACGACCAGTCGGCTGACCACCCTCATCGGCCCGGGAGGCTCCGGCAAGACCCGCCTGTCCGTCGAGGCCGGGCGCGCCGCCGCCCAGGCCGCCCCCGGTGCCCCGGGAGCCGGCTGGCCGGACGGCGTCTGGCTCGCCGAGCTGGCCCCGCTGGAGGACCCGGGCGACGTGCCGGCCGCCGTGCTCTCCGCACTCGGCATGCGCGAGACCGTCCTGCACACCGGTGGCGCGGTCGCCGAGGTGGCCCGCAGTTCGGACGACCCGGTACGGCGGATCGTCGAGCACTGCGCCGACCGCCGGATGCTGCTGGTGCTGGACAACTGCGAGCACCTGATCCAGGCCGCGGCCGAGCTGGCCGACCAACTCCTCGCCGAGTGCCCGGGGTTGACCGTCCTGGCGACCAGCAGGGAGCCGCTCGGGGTGCCCGGTGAGGCGGTCCGGCCGGTGGAGCCGCTGCCCGACCCGGTCGCCCTCAGGCTGCTGGCCGAGCGCGGGGCAGCCGCCCGGCCGGGCTTCGACCCCGCCGAGGACCTGGCGGCCTGTGCCGAGATCTGCCGCCGCCTGGACGGTCTGCCGCTGGCCATCGAACTGGCCGCCGCCCGGTTGCGCGGGCTGACCCCGCGCCAGCTCGCGGACCGCCTCGACAGCCGGTTCGCGCTGCTCACCGCCGGTTCCCGCACCCTGCTGCCGCGCCAGCAGACCCTGCGCGCGGTGGTCGACTGGAGCTGGGACCTGCTGGGCAAGCGCGAGCGCGCCGTACTCCGCCGGCTCTCCGTCTTCACCGGCGGCTGGACGCTGGAACAGGCCGAACAGGTCTGCACCGACGGCGTCGAGGTCCCCCGGGAGGAGGTCGCCGACCTGCTGCTCTCGCTGGTGGACAAGTCCCTGCTGGTCGCGGGTCTCGGTACCGAGACCCGGTACTGGATGCTGGAGACCATCCACGAGTACGCCACCGAACGGCTCGCCGAGGCTGCCGCGGACCGGGACGCCGACCCGGCGGCCGACGGCGGAGCGGTGCTCCGGCACATCCGCTGCTTCCGCGAACTGGTCAGGGCCGCCGAGCCGCAGCTGCGCGGTCCCGACCAACTGCACTGGCTGGATGTGCTGGAGCGCGAGCAGGACAACATCCGTGCCGCGCTGCGCCGTGCGGTGGACGGCGGCGAGGAGCAGGAGGCGCTGGTCCTGGCGCTCGGGATGAGCTGGTTCTGGTCCCTGCGGGACTTCCCCACGGAGGCGCGCGGCTGGTACGAGGCGATCGGCGCGCTCGCCCCGGACCCGTACGCCGACGACGCGCCGAAGCCGGTCCCGCTGCTGGTCGATCCGCTGGAGTCGCCGCCGCCGATGCCGCCGGAGCTGCTGCAGGAGGCGCGGCGGCAGATCCATCTGCACCGCCTGGTCTCCATGTTCATCGGGAACATGGAGATGCTCGGGCAGTCGGAGGCGGCCGATCTCGCCCGGCGGGTGGTGGCGACCTACACCGGGGATCTGCCGCAGTCCTTCCGCTTCCCCGCGCTGAACCGGGTCTTCGCGATGTTCCTCTCCGGTGAGCTGGACCAGCTGCGGCCGATGCTCGACGAGGCCGTGGCGGGCTGCCGCCGTCACGGCCGGGACGGCGACCTCGCCTTCATCCTGCAGATCCGCTCCCGGATGCTGAACGACTGGTCGGGTGGCCTGGAGCAGGCGGTCCGCGACAGCAACGAGGCGCTGGAGCTGTTCACCCGGCTCGGCGACCGCTGGGGGATGTCCGAGGCGCTGTCCGCGCAGGCCGAGAACGCCGCGAAGCGGGGTGACGCCGTCCGTGCCACCGAGTCGTACCGGCGGGCCGCGGAACTGGCCGAGGAGCTGGGCTCGCCGCAGGAGGTCCTGCTGATCCGGGTGCGGCTCGGCGAGGCCATGTTCGGCATCGACCTGGCGGAGGGCGAGCGGCTGGTCCGGCAGGCGCTGGCGGACATCCGGGCCGGGAACCACATGATCGACGGCGCGATGTTCTCCGGACGGCTGGTGCTCTGCAACCTGGCCGCCACGCGCGGCGATTACGCCGAGGCGCTGGACCAGCTGGACCAGCTGGAGAGCGGCCAGCGTTCGTTCGGTCCGCTGGCGCCCGCCATCTTCAGGAGCATCGTGACCTCGATCCGGGCGTGGGTGGTCACACTCGGCGGCGATCCCGAGGCCGGTCTCGAACTGCTCAGGGAGGCACGGCGGTTGGTGAACTCGGTGGACGGTGTCGTCACGATCTTCGTCGAGCACATGACCGTGATGCTGCTGCTGCCGGCGATCGGCGTGCTGTGCGGACTCGCCGGGCTGCGTGCGGACCTGGGCCTGGCCCGGCGGGCGGCGGTGCTGGTGGGCGTCCACCGCAGCCTGTACAGCGGGCTCGGCTCGTACGCGGAACGGCTGGAGCAGGAACGGAGCGACCGCGAACTGCGCGCGCTGCTCGGCGAACAGGTCTACCGGGAGGCGCTGGCGGAGGGCGGCGGCCTCACGATCTCGGAGGCGACCGCCCTGCTGAACGACCCGGACGGGTCCGGAGCCTGAGCAAGCGCCCCCGGGCGCCGGACCCCGTCGGTCGATCGGGGTCCGGCGCCCGGGGGCGTCGGCGGGCTCAGGTCCGCTTGCGGAACCTGGCCACCGCCAGCGGAGCGGTGACGGCGGTGATCGCCACCGCCCAGATCAGCACGATGCCCACCGGGTGGGCCACCGCGCCGTGGCCGTTGATCAGTGCCCGGCAGGCGTCCGCCAGGTTGGAGAGCGGGTTGACCCGGGTGAAGGCCTGGAGCCAGCCCGGCATGCTGGAGGTCGGCGCGAAGATCGAACTGCCGAACTGCAGCGGCATGATGACCAGCATCGACACTCCCTGGACGGCCTGGGCGCTGCGCAGCGACATGCCGAGCAGCATGGAGATCCAGACGACCGACATCCCGAAGAGCAGGGAGAGGCCGACGGCCGCCAGCAGGGCCGCGAAGCCGCCGTCGATCTCCAGTCCGAGGATCATCGAGAAGCCGATCAGGATGGTGAAGGAGAGCAGCCCCCGGCAGGTCTCCGCCGCGATCTTGGAGAGCAGCACCGAGGCCCGGCCGATCGGCAGTGTCCGGAAGCGGTCCATCACGCCGGTCTGGAAGTCGCTGTTCAGTCCGGTGCCGACGGCCATCGCCAGGTTGAGCCCGGTGGTGCCGAGCAGCCCCGGGACCATGTACTGGATGTACGTGTGCTGGTCGCCGGAGACGGCGCCGCCGAAGACGTAGACGAACAGCAGCGTGAAGATGATCGGGACGAGCACGGCGTCGAGGATCGACTCCGGGTCGGCCTTGATCCGCATCAGGTTGCGGCGGGTGAGGGCTCCGACGTGCCGCAGGTGGGCTCGGGGGCCGATCCGCGGGTCGGCCGAGTCGTAGGCGATCGCGGCGCTCATGCCACGGGCTCCTTCGCGGGGGTGGGGGTGACGGCGGTGGGCTTGGCGGTGATGGCGAGGAACACCTCGTCCAGGCTGGGCAGTTTGGTGTCGATGGCGCTGATGCCGAAGCCGCGGGTGCCCAGCACGCCCACCACGGAGGTGAGTTGGCCGTCGTCGGCGATCTGCACGGTGAGCAGGCCGGCGTCCGCGGAGACGGTGGCGGTGCCGAGGCCGGCCTCGCGCAGGCAGCGGGCCATCTCGGGCAGTTCGGCGACGTGGACCGGCGTCACGTGCAGGGTGCGGCCGCCGACCTGGGTCTTGAGCTCGCTGATGCCGCCGTTGGCGATCACCTTGCCCTTGTCGATCACGGTCAGCTCGTGGGCGAGCTGCTCGGCCTCCTCCATGTACTGCGTGGTGAGCAGCACGGTGGAGCCGTCGGCGACCATCCGCTGCACCTCGTCCCAGACCTCGTTGCGGGTCCGCGGGTCGAGTCCGGTGGTCGGCTCGTCGAGGTAGAGCACCTTGGGGCGGCCGATCATGCTGGCGGCCAGGTCGAGGCGGCGCCGCATACCGCCGGAGTACGTCTTGGCCGGGCGCCTGGCGGCCTCGGTGAGCGAGAAGCGCTCCAGCAGTTCGGCGGCGCGGGCCTTGGCCTCCTTGCCGGGGAGGTCGAGCAGCCGGCCGATCAGGTAGAGGTTCTCGTAGCCGGAGAGCAGCTCGTCCACGGAGGCGTACTGGCCGGTGAGGCCGATGGTGCGGCGCAGCTGCCTGGGCTGGCGCAGCACGTCGTAGCCGCCGACGAAGGCGGTGCCGGCGTCCGGCTTGATCAGGGTGGACAGGACGCGCACCAGGGTGGTCTTGCCGGCGCCGTTGGGACCGAGCACACCGAGGACGGTGCCCTGGCGGACCGTGAGGTCGACGCCGTCGAGGGCCTTGGTGGTGCCGTAGTGCTTGACGATCCCGCGTACCTCGACGGCGTTGCCGTTGCGGGGTCCCCGGTCGTTCGGGGCGGTGTCGATTCGTGTCATGCCCTCAGGCTGCCCGGAGGGACTGTCAGCCCGCTGTCACGCTGCCGCCACCCCTGTCAGCCCCCTGTCAGCCCACGGTCGGGACACCGTCGGGACGCCGTCGGGACGCCGTCGGGACGCTCTCCCGGCCGGTCGGGCGCGCCGTCGGAACGGGTGCGGGGCCCGCGACCGACCCGGGTCGGCCGCGGGCCCCGCACCGCCGGGCTGCCGCTACTTGAAGCTGTCGCTACTTGAAGGTGTGTTCCGGCGCGGGGAAGGTGCCCGCGCCGACCTCGGCCGCGAACTCGCGGGCGGCGTCGCCGAGGACGGCCCGCAGGTTGGCGTACTGCTTGACGAACTTCGGCACCCGGCCCGCCGTCATCCCGGCGAAGTCGGTCCAGACCAGCACCTGCGCGTCGCAGTTCACGCCCGCGCCGATGCCCACGGTCGGGATCGCCAGCTGCTCGGTGACCTGCGCGGCCAGCTCGGCCGGGACGGCCTCCAGCACCACCGCGAACGCACCGGCCTGCTGCACCGCCTTCGCGTCCCGCAGCAGCTGGTGCGCGGCCTCGTCGCCGCGGCCCTGCACCGGGTACCCGCCGAAGGCGTGCACCGACTGCGGGGTCAGGCCGATGTGCGCCATCACCGGGATGCCGGCCTCGACCAGCAGCTCGATGGCCCGGGCGCTGCGCTCGCCGCCCTCCAGCTTCACCGCGCCGACCCCGGCCTCCTTGAGCAGCCGGGCGGCGTTGTGCAGGGCCTGGGCGGGCGATTCCTGGTAGGAGCCGAACGGCAGGTCGGCGACGATGAGGGCGCGCTTGGTGCCCCGGACGACGGCTGCGGACAGCATCACCATCTGGTCCATGGTCACCGGCACGGTGGTCTCGTAGCCGAGGTGGCAGTTGCCCGCCGAGTCGCCGACCAGCAGGACCGGGATGTCGGCCTCGTCGAAGACACCGGCGGTCAGGGCGTCGTACGCGGTGAGCATCGCCCAGCGCTCACCGTGCTGCTTGGCCTTGGCCAGGTCGCGGACGGTCACCCGGCGGTTGGTGACCCCGCCGTAGAGGACGGTCGGCGTGCCGTCCTGCGTCTGGGCAGGCGAAAGCGGAGAAGCGTTCATCGAACAGGCTCCTGAAGGGTTGTCGTCTCGTGGCGCCGTGCGGCGTCCCCGGATCTGCTCCCATGCTTGCATGCCGTGCGCCCGGCGCAAAAGAGCAGGGATCGGACAGCTCCGCACGCCCCGGCGACCTCCTCCTTTGCCTCATCGTTACGATACGGCACCGTCTCGTATCGAAAGTGGGGCTATGCTGGGCCGAAAGGGGTTACGAGACGCATCCGGCTCGTAAGTCCGCACTTCCTCGTACGGACGGGAACGCACTCCGATGGCCACAGCCGCACCTCAGCGGATCCCCGAAGCGATACACCGTCGTCGCTGGGTGATCCTGGGCACCCTGGTGCTCGCCCTGCTCGTCGTCGTCCTCGACAACTCGATCCTCAACGTGGCGATGAAGACCATCGCCTCGCCCGCCCCCACCGGCCTCGGCGCCAGCCAGAGCGACCTGGAATGGGCGATCAACTCGTACACGCTGGTCTTCGCCGGACTGCTCTTCACCGCCGGTCTGCTCGGTGACCGGATCGGCCGGAAAAAGACCCTGCTCGGCGGCATGCTGGTGTTCGGGCTCGGCTCGCTGCTTTCCGCACTGGCGTCCTCGCCCGGCCAGCTGATCACCTTCCGGGCGGTGATGGGTCTCGGCGGCGCCTTCGTGATGCCCGCCACGCTGGCCATCATCATGAACGTCTTCGAACGGCACGAGCAGCCCAAGGCGATCGGCATCTGGGCCGGTGCCGTGGGTCTGGCGATCGCGATCGGCCCGATCACCGGCGGCCTGCTGATCGAGCACTTCTGGTGGGGCTCGGTCTTCCTGATCAACGTCCCGATCGTGGCCGTCGCGCTGGTCGCGATGGCGCTGCTGGTCCCGGACTCGCGCGACCCGAACCCCGGCAGGCTGGACCCGGTCGGTGTGGTGCTCTCCGTCATCGGCCTGGTCGCGCTGATCTTCGGCATCATCAAGGGCGGCGAGCTCGCCGACTTCACCAGGTCCGAGGCCTGGGGCCCGCTGCTCGGCGGCCTGCTGGCACTGGTCCTGTTCGTCCTGCACGAGAAGCGCACCGACCACCCGGCGCTGGACGTCAGCTGGTTCCGCCGCAAGCAGTTCACCGGCTCCGTCGTGGTGATCGGCATGGTCTTCTTCGCACTGATGGGCGTCTCCTTCTTCGGCGTCTTCTACACCCAGAGCGTGCGCGGCTACAGCGCCCTGCAGGCCGGTGTGCTGATGCTGCCGATGGCCGCCGCCCAGATGCTCTTCGCCCCCCGGGCGCGCCTGGTGGTCGACCGCTTCGGCGTCCGCGCCACCTGCGCCGGCGGCATGGCCCTGATCGCGATCGGCTTCCTCGGCTACCTGCTGCTCGGCCTGACCACCTCGATCTGGGTGCTGGTCGTGCTCGGCTTCGTGATGGGCGCTGGCATGGCGCACGTGATGCCGCCGGTCACGGTCGCCATCATGGGCTCGCTGCCGCGCGAGAAGGCCGGCGCCGGGTCGGCGATCAACAACACCTTCCGCCAGGTCGGCGGTTCGCTCGGGGTCGCCGTCCTGGGCGCCGTGCTCTCCACCTCCTACCGGGACGGCGTGGCCTCCCAGCTCGCCCAACTCCCCGCCCCGCTGCGGGACAAGGCCGGGGAGTCGCTGGAGGCGACCATGGCGATCGCCGACGGCACCCACCACGCCGAACTGATCGGCCCGGCCAAGGACGCCTTCATCCACGCGATGCACATCGTCTCCGGGCTCTCCGCCGGGATCACGGTGGTCGGCGTCCTGCTCGCCTGGTTCCTGCTCCCGGCCAAGGCCCCGGCCGGCCCCGGCGGCGCGCCGCAGGCCCAGACCGAGCCGCAGCAGGCCGCCAAGGTCTGACCGGGCCGGGGGCCACGGCGCGGGCCGTGGAAGGAGAGGGGGACGGCCGCGGTCGCGGACCGCGGTGGTGAGACGGACGGTGGAGAACGGCTGTGGAGAATAAGGCCATGCAGATCGAGACCACGGCCCCGACGCCCCGGGTCGAGCCCGAGTGCCCCGCCACCGAGCCCTGTGCCCGGCGGCGGGGCCGTCCGCGCAGCGAGGCCGCGGAGCAGGCGATCGTCGCCGCCGTCGAGCAGCTGATGGGGGAGGGAGCCGGTCTGGCCGACCTCTCGATCGAGGGAATCGCCGCGGCGGCGGGCGTCGGCAAGGCCACCATCTACCGGCGCTGGCCCAACAAGGAGGCCCTGCTGGTCGACGTGGTCGCCCGGCTGGAGTCCCCCGAGCCCGAGCTCACCGGCGGCACGGTGCGCGAGGAGCTGCTGGCGATGATGGAGTTCATGCGCCGCCGGGGTCTGGCCAAGCGCTCGCGCTGGGTGCTGAAGGCCGCGCTGGGCCAGCTGAACAGCTGGCCCGAGCTGCGGGCCATGTACCACCGGCAGGTGATCGAACCGCGCCGCGAGCTGGTCCGGCAGATCGTCCGGCGCGGCGTCGCCGAGGGCCTGATCCGCTCCGACCTGGACACGGACCTCCTCTCCGAAGTGGTGATGGGACCGATACTGCTGCGCACCGTCTTCTGGGAGGAAGCGCCGCTCGACGATCCCGCGCTGGCCGAGCAGCTGGTCGACGCCCTCCTCAACGGCATCGCCGCCCCGGCCGCCGCCGACGCCCCCGCTCCGGCGGCCGTCGGCCCGGCCACTGCCCAGGAACGTGCCCCGGGGGGTTCGTCCGGTGGTGAATCTCACTGATCAGGTGCGCGCCGCAACCCCCCGCGACGATGGCTGCGTCTGTCCCGGCATAGGCTGATCCGAGAATCCGACAAAAGCGGCATCAGCTCGGTCAGACGGGGACAGTACGGAGGATCAGGGCATGGCGCAGCTGGACAGGGCAGTGGAACCCCAGGGCGGCGGGGACGACCCCGCCTCCTCGGGCACCACCGGCCGTCGGACCGGCGGCGCCAGGATCCGCGCCTGGTGCCGTGGTTGGCGTCCCGCCGGGCGGCGCGGCTGGATCACCGCCGCGCTCGCGGTGCTGCTCGCCGGGCTGCTCGCCCTGCACTCCTCGCTGCCCAACTCCGTGGGCAACCTCGGCAGTCTGCTGGAGACGTTCCTGCCCTGGCTGGGCCTGGCCGTGCCGCTGCTGCTCGCGGTGGCCGTGCTGCGGCGTTCGGCCACCGCGCTGGCGGCGGTGCTGCTGCCCGCGATCGTCTGGCTCAACCTGTTCGGCGGGCTGCTCTTCGACAAGAGCAGCGGCAAGGGCGACTTCACCGTCCTCACCCACAACGTGGCCGCCGCCAACAGCGATCCGGCGGGTACCGTCCGGCTGCTGAACGACTCCGGTGCGCAGATCGTCGCCCTGGAGGAGCTGGCCGGGCAGGCCGTCCCGACCTACACGGCGGGGCTGGCGGCCGCCTACCCGTACCACGCGGTGGAGGGCACCGTCGGCCTCTGGTCGAAGTACCCGCTCAGCGACGTCTCCGAGGTGGACATCAAGATCGGCTGGACCAGGGCCTTCCGCGCCACCGTGGCCACCCCGCAGGGCCTGCTGGCGGTGTTCGTCGCGCACCTGCCGTCCGTCCGGGTGAAGTTCGACGCGGGCTTCACCGCGGGTCAGCGGGATGTCAGCGCGCAGGCGCTGGGCGACGCCATCGAGGCCGAGCACCTGAAGAAGGTGCTGCTGCTCGGCGACCTCAACGGCACCATGAACGACCGCAGCCTGGCCCCGATCACCTCGCAGATGCGCTCGGCCCAGGGGGCCGCCGGGGACGGGTTCGGGTTCAGCTGGCCCGCGTCCTTCCCGATGGCCCGGATCGACCAGATCATGAGCAAGGGCGGCCTCAAGCCCACCGACTCGCGGACCCTGCCCGCCGACGGCAGCGACCACCTCGCCATCGCCGCCTCCTTCAAGTACTGAGCCGGGCAAGTACTGAGCCGGGCCTTCGAGTGCCGAGCCCGGCGCCGAAGGGCCGGGCGGGGCCGTTTGAGCAGCCGCTCCAACGCGCTCCGGGGCATGGTCCGCTCCACCCCACCGCCCGGTTTCGACCTGGCCGGGCCCCGCAGTGCTGCGGCAACAGCACTGCGGGGCCGACGGGTTGACGGTGCGTCGACCCGAACTGGTCGACGGTGTGTCAGCCGCGGCGCCAGCGGTTGGTGATCGGGAGGCGGCGGTCCCGGCCGAAGCCCTTGACGGAGATCTTGGGGCCCGGCGGGTACTGGCGGCGCTTGTACTCGGCGGTGTCCACCAGGCGGACGATCCGGTCGACCAGCTCGGGGTCGAACCCGGCGGCGACGATGGCGTCGCGGCCCTGGTCGCCCTCGACGTAGAGGTCGAGGACGGTGTCCAGCAGGTCGTAGTCCGGCAGCGAGTCGGTGTCGACCTGGTCGGGGCGCAGCTCGGCGGACGGCGGCTTGGAGATGGTGTTCTCCGGGATCGGCGGGGTCTCGCCGCGCCGGACGGCCTCCTCGTTGCGCCAGGAGGCGAGCCGGAAGATCAGCGACTTGTAGACGTCCTTGATCGGCCCGTACGCGCCGACCGAGTCGCCGTAGAGGGTGGAGTAGCCGACGGCGAGCTCGCTCTTGTTGCCGGGGGCCAGCACGATGTGGCCCTCCTGGTTGGAGATCGCCATCAGCAGCGTGCCGCGCAGCCGGGACTGGAGGTTCTCCTCGGCGAGGCCGCTCAGGCCGAGGGACTCCATGTAGGCGTCGAACATCGGGGCGATGGAGACGGTGCGGAAGTTGAGGCCGGTGCGCTCGGCCAGCTCGGCGGCGTCGTCGCGGGAGTGCTGCGAGGAGTAGCGGCTGGGCATGGAGACGCAGTGCACGTTCCCGGCGCCGACGGCGTCCACCGCGATGGCGGCGACCAGTGCGGAGTCGATGCCGCCGGAGAGGCCGATCAGCACCGACTTGAAGCCGTTCTTGCGGACGTACGCCCGGGTGCCGGTGACCAGGGCCTGGTAGATCTCCGCCTCGTCGCCCACCTCGGCGGCGATCCCGGGCGTGACCCGCTCCGCGGGGGCGGGCAGGGGCTCGCCGCCGAGGTCGGTGCGGACCAGCCGGAGGCCGTCGCTGAGCAGCAGCCCGTCGGTCTGGTCCGAGGTGGCGGCGGGCAGGTCGAGGTCGAGGACCAGCAGGCTCTCCTCGAACTTCGGGCCCCGGGCCAGTACTTCGCCGTCGGCGGCGACCACCAGCGAGTCGCCGTCGAAGATCAGCTCGTCCTGGGCGCCGACCATGTTCAGGTAGACCAGCGGGCAGCCCGCCTCGGCGGCCCGGCGCGCGACCAGCTCCAGCCGGACGTCGTCCTTGTTCCGCTCGTACGGCGAGCCGTTGATCGACAGCAGCAGGCCGGCCCCGGCCTCGCGGGCGGCGGCGACCCGGCCGCCGTCCTGCCAGATGTCCTCGCAGATGGCCAGCGCGACGTCCACGCCGTGCAGGCGCAGGACGGAGAGCTGGTTGCCGGGGACGAAGTAGCGGTACTCGTCGAAGACGCCGTAGTTGGGCAGGTAGTGCTTGGCGAAACGGTTCACCACCGTGCCGCGGTGCAGCACCGCCGCGCAGTTCTGCGGCGACCCGGCCGGGCGGCCCGCCCTCGGTACGTCCTGCTCGGAGCGGCCGAGGTAGCCGACCACCACGGGCAGCTCGCCCAGGCCCTCGGCGGCGAGCCGCTCGGCCAGCTCGACCAGCGCGGTCCTGGACGCCTCGACGAAGGAGCGGCGCAGGGCGAGGTCCTCGACGGGGTACCCGGTCAGCATCAGCTCGGGAAAGGCGACCAGCTGGGCGCCTGCCTCGGCGGCCTTCCTGGTCCAGTGCACCACCTCATCGCTGTTGCGTGCGATGTCACCGACCCAGGGGTCGATCTGGCTCAGGGCGAGACGGAGATTGGGCATGCCACGAGTGTAATCGTCTAACTGACGTTATGTCGCGGGTGGGGTCCGTCACTCGGTGCGGGGGGCCGTGCGGGGGCCGTCCAGGTGTCGGCAAGTCGGTGCGGATCCGCCATGATGGGGGCAGCCGCTCCGTGAGCCGCTTCCGCCGGCCGCTTTCGCGTGCCTCCGTGCGTAACACGAACGTAAAGAGCAGAGGTGAGACTGTCCCCATGGGCAAGCAGCAGGAGTTCGTGCTTCGTACGCTCGAAGAGCGTGACATCCGTTTTGTCCGGCTGTGGTTCACCGACGTGCTCGGGTTCCTGAAGTCGGTCGCAGTGGCACCCGCCGAGCTGGAGCAGGCCTTCGAGGAGGGCATCGGCTTCGACGGCTCGGCGATCGAGGGATTCGCCCGGGTGTACGAATCCGACATGATCGCCAAGCCGGACCCGACCACCTTCCAGATACTGCCGTGGCGCTCGGAGACCCCGGGGACCGCGCGGATGTTCTGCGACATCCTGATGCCGGACGGCTCGCCCTCGTACGCCGACCCGCGCTTCGTGCTCAAGCGCACCCTGGAGAAGGCCTCCGAGCAGGGCTTCACCTTCTACACCCACCCGGAGATCGAGTTCTTCCTGCTGAAGAACCTCCCCGGCGACGGCACCGCCCCCATCCCCGCCGACCAGTCCGGCTACTTCGACCACACCCCGCGCGGCGTCGGCCACGACTTCCGCCGCCAGGCGATCACCATGCTGGAGTCGATGGGCATCTCGGTGGAGTTCTCCCACCACGAGGGCGCCCCCGGGCAGCAGGAGATCGACCTGCGCTACGCCGACGCGCTCTCCACCGCGGACAACATCATGACCTTCCGCCTGGTCATGAAGGAGGTCGCGCTGGAGCAGGGCGTGCACGCCAGCTTCATGCCCAAGCCCTTCTCCGACCACCCCGGCTCGGGCATGCACACCCACGTCTCGCTCTTCGAGGGCGACCGCAACGCCTTCCACGAGTCCGGCGCCGAGTACCAGCTGTCCAAGGTCGGCCGTTCCTTCATCGCCGGCCTGCTGCGGCACGCCGCCGAGACCGCCGCCGTCACCAACCAGTGGGTCAACTCCTACAAGCGGATCTGGGGCGGCTCGCAGCGCACCGCGGGCGCCGGCGGCGAGGCCCCCTCCTACATCTGCTGGGGCCACAACAACCGCTCGGCGCTGATCCGGGTCCCGATGTACAAGCCGGGCAAGCAGGGTTCCACCAGGGTCGAGGTCCGCTCCCTGGACACCGGCTGCAACCCCTACCTCGCCTACGCGGTCACCCTGGCCGCCGGCCTCAAGGGCATCGAGGAGGGCTACGAACTGCCCCCCGGCGCCGACGACGACGTCTGGGCCCTCTCCGACGCCGAGCGCCGCGCGATGGGCATCCAGCCGATGCCGCAGAACCTCGGCGAGGCGATCGACCTGATGCAGCGCAGCGAGCTGGTCGCCGAGACCCTCGGTGAACACGTGTTCGACTTCTTCCTGCGCAACAAGCGCCAGGAGTGGGAGGAGTACCGCTCCGAGGTCACGCCGTTCGAGCTGCGCAAGAACCTCCAGGTGCTCTAAGCCCCGCCGCGTCCCTTCCGGGCCCGCTCCGTCGTCGCCGACGGGGCGGGCCCTGCCGTGTCAGCCGGCCGGGCGGGTCGGCACGAGCGGACGGGGGAGTGCGGTGGCGGGGCCGCGCAGGCGGCGTTCGCAGGGGCGTTCCACGTAGTGGTGGAGGGCGGCGGCGAGCGCCAGGGTCGCGGCGAGCAGGGTGAGCCAGCAGGCGAGGGCGGCGGCGCCCCGGGCGGGGTGGCCGAGCGCGTGGAGCCAGCAGCGGACGACGATCTCGTGGGTCAGGTACCAGGCGAACGACCAGTCGCCGAGGCGGACGAGGAGCGGGCGGGCCGGCCAGGGGGTACGGGACGGACCGGTCCGCGCGACGGTGAGGTCGGCCTGGGCGGCGGCGGCGATCAGGGCGGCGAACAGCGGGGCGGAGAGCAGCTGGGAGGCCGAGTACGGGCCGTCCCAGGCGGGGTCGGGAACCGCGCGGGACCAGGGGACCAGGAGCAGGTGCCAGCCGGCGACGGCCAGGGCGGTCCACCCGAGCGGCAGGCGGGGGAGCATCCCGCGGCGCAGGGCCAGTCCCGCCGCCATGCCGAGCAGGAACTGCGGGGTCCGGGTCAGCGGCAGGTAGTCCAGCAGCCAGCTGCGCAGCGCCGGGTCGGCGACCGCGGCGCCCGCCACCCACAGCAGCGGGCCGAGCGCCAGGCAGAGCAGGCCGAGCGGACGCAGTCGACGCGGGGTCAGGGCGGGCAGCAGTACCGGGAAGAGCAGGTAGAACCAGGCCTCGTCGCCGAGTGACCAGCCGGCCGGGTTGCCGCCCATGGTGAGGGACCGGAACCACGGGTGCAGCAGGAGCAGCGAGCAGAGCGCCGCCCTGAGCGGCAGGGCGGTCCCGATCCAGGCGTACACCGCGAGCGAGAGTCCGGTCGCCAGTGCGTGCAGGGGCCAGACCCGGGCCAGCCGGCGGCGGTAGAAGCGGGTGGCGGGGACCGGGGCGTCGGCGTACGTCCAGGCCAGCACGGTGCCGGAGAGGACGAAGAAGAAGGTCACCCCGCTGCGTCCGTACCAGACCGCCGGGCCGACCAGGGGGAGCCCGCCCACCTGGCGGGCCAGGTGGTAGAGCACCACCAGCAGTGCGGCCCAGAAGCGGAGCCCGGTGAGCGAGGGCAGACGTGCGGGCATCGAGGGTCCTGGGGCCGGTTTCGGGGCGGGGCTCAGGGTCTAACTCGGCGGTGAGCACAAGGTGACGGAAGGTCAACAAATGGGTGGGTTTTCCTCGGAGTTATGCAGTGTGACTAATATCCATCTGTCAATGTTCTTACCAGATCTGACCAGTCGTGAACGGCTGGTGTCATCTTCAAGGAGCATGCCCTGCGCACGCGCGCGATTCGGCGGATCCGCTCGACCAGGATGTCCCTTCGGGCAGCCCTGCTCGTCCTGGCGGTCGTACCCGGCCTGGCGCTGGCCGCCCTCTGGGGCGTGACCAGCGGTCAGACCCTGCTGGACTTCCAACGGCAGGCGGCCCAGGGCCTGTTGGCGCAGAAGGCGGGCCAGCCGTCCAACGTCGTCTACTACAACCTGCAGGAGGAGCGGCGGCTCAGCGCCGAAGCCCTCGCGACCCACGCGGGCGCCACCGATGCGCTGGTCAGGCAGCGCAGGTCGACCGACGATGCGATCCGCACCTTCCAGTCCCTGTCCGGGGTCGCCGCCGACGGCGCGCCCGCCGAGGTGCGCGACGCGGTCGGCCGGGCCCGGCAGGCGATGAACCAGCTCTCCGCCCAGCGCCTGCTGGTGGACCAGGGCGGCAGCGAGCAGCAGGCGGCGGTGTACCGCTACTACACCGACCTGATCGCGGTCGACCTCAGACTGTTCACCGCCCTCAGCCACGTGGACAACGGCAGGGTCACCACGGTCTCCCAGCCGCTGGTCGACCTGTTCTGGTCCAAGGAGATGATCTCCCGCTCGGATGCGCTGCTGGCCCGGGGCTGGCCCACCGGGAAGCTCAGCGTCAAGGACTACCAGCTCCTCGTCCAGACCCTCTCCGAGCAGTCCTTCCAGTACACCACCAAGGTCGCGCCCTATCTGCCGGCCGACGAGGCGGTGAAGGGCAGGGAGCTCGTCGAGAGCCCGGCCTGGCAGGCCAAGACCGAGGTGGAACGGAACCTGTTGCGCCCGAGCGCGCCGGACTCCGCCGGGTTCGTCGCCATCGGCTCGGACCAGCAGAAGTGGCGTCAGGCGATGGACCAGCTGACCCCCCGGCTGGTCGACCTGCTGGAGCGCCGCACCGCCGCGGTGGTGGAGGTCGGCAAGGACGCCGTCATGTCCCTGCTGATCAGGGTCGTGCTCACCACCGTGGTCGGCCTGGTCGCGGTCGTCGCGGTGATCCTGACCTCGTGGCGGCTGACCCGTACGCTGCGCCGCCGGATCGGCGAACTCCAGGTCCAGGCCGAGGAGCTGGAGCGGAAGCTGCCCGAGGTGGTCGAACGGCTCGGCCGGGGCGAGCAGATCGACGTCGAGACCGAGGCCGGCGGCATCCGGCAGGACGCCCGCAGCGGCGCCGACGACGAACTCGCCCAGCTCGGCGAGGCCCTCAACCTGGCCCGCGCCAGCGCCATCACGGCGGCCGTCCGGCAGGCCGAACAGCACCGGGGGTTCGAGCGGCTGCTCCAGCGCATCGCCCGCCGCACCCAGCTGCTGATCGGCCAACAGCTCAAGAAGCTGGACGAACTGGAGCGCAAGCACGAGGACCCCGAGGTGCTGGACGGCCTCTTCGACCTCGACCACCTCACCGCCCGTCTGCGCCGCTACGAGGAGAACCTGGTCATCCTGGCCGGCGGCGCCCCGCACCGGCGCTGGCGCAAGCCGGTCCCGCTGCTGGACGTGATGCGCGCGGCCCAGGGCGAGGTGCAGGACTACCGCCGGGTGGTGCTGGACCTCGACGGCAGCCCCTGGCTCTCCGAGCGCGCCGTCGGCCCGGTGGCGCACATCCTGGCCGAACTGATCGAGAACGCGCTCAGCTTCTCCAAGCCGCCGAGCCCGGTCGAGGTCCGGGCCGCCCGGGTCGGCCGGGGGACGGCGATCGAGATCGAGGACCGCGGCCTGGGCATGGACGACGAGCAGCTCGCCGAGGCCAACGAGCTGATGAGCAGCCCGCCCCGGACGGACGTGCTCGCGCGCGCCGACGACATCCGGCTCGGCTTCTTCGTGATCGCCCGGCTCGCGGCCCAGCACGGGCTGCGGGTGGAGTTCCGCCCCTCGGCGTTCGGCGGGACCAGGGCGGTCCTCTTCATCCCCGACGAGCTGATCACCTCCGAGGGGCCGCCGCGTCCGGTCGCGGTGCCGCCGGTGCAGGGCGGGCTGCCGACCCGGTCGCGCGGCCGCGCACTCGCCAAGGTCACGGCGCTGACCGAAGCGACCGGCCCGGTCGAGCGGGCCGAGCAGGTCGGTTCGGGTGCGCCGGTCGAGCCGGGTCGTCCGGCCGGTCCGGTGGCGGGCGAGGGGCACGGGGCGTACGGGTCGGGCGGGCCGAGCGGGCCGTACGAGCCGGACGCGGCGGGCGGGCCGTACGAGCCGGTGCCGGACGCGCAGTCCGTCCCGTGGCCGGCGCGGCAGGACGCGTCAGTGCCCCGGCAGCCGTCCTTCGAGGTGCGGGAGCGGCCGGTCGGGCCGGAGCCGGCCGTCGCCGTCGACGCGACGGACGAGCGGCCGTGGTCGGAGGACACCCTGGTGCTGCCGGTCCGGAGCGCGCCCGCCCCGGAGGCGCCGCTGCCGCGCCGGGTCAGACAGGCCAGCCTGGTGGACGAGCTCAGAGTCCCCCCGGTGAGGCCGACCGCCGCACCCAAGCCGCCGCGCTGGGACGAGAACCCGCTGTTCCGGCCGGCCCCCCGACGGGCCGGAGCAGCCATCGGTGCGTTCCAGCGACGGTCCCGGGCCGCCCGCGAGTCCGCCGGGCAGCCCGTTCAGCAGGAGCCGGGCCTCCCCTCGCGGGAGCACCGGCCCGAGGCCGGCGGGCCGCTGCCCGCCGACTCCTGGAAGACACCTCCCATCCCTACGACGGAAGACCGGTCATGACTCGCACAACCGCCACCCACCAGGATCTCGACTGGCTGCTCGACGGCCTGGTGGACTCGGTGGCCGGGACCAGAAACGCCGTGCTGCTCTCCGACGACGGCCTGGTGGTGAGCCACTCCCGCAGCATCGAGCGCGCCGACGCCGAGCGGCTGGCCGCCGTCGCGACCGGGCAGCAGAGCCTGGCGCGCGGCGTCGGCCAGCTCTTCGACGGCGGTCCGGTGCACCAGGTGATCGTGGAACTCGCCGAACTCTGGCTGTTCATCATCGCCGCCGGCCAGGGCACCCACCTGGCGGTGATCGCCTCCCAGGAGGTGGACGCCGAGGTGATGTCGCTGGCCATGCACAACCTGGTGCAGCAGGTCGGGCAGAAGCTCGGCACCCCGGTCCGCGACGACTTCGACGCCTTCGGCGCCCGAGGTGGGCAGCGCGGGTGACCCCGTACTGGGACGAGGAGGCCGAGGAGGACGCCGCGGGCAGCATGGTCCGCCCGTACACCATCACCCGGGGCCGCACCGTGCCCGAACGGGACGACTTCAGCCTGATCACCGTGCTGACGACCGTGCAGGACCCCAGGGACGAGCACGGCGCACCCGTACGGCCGGGACGGCGCGCGCTCCAGCCCGAGCACCGGGCGATCCTGGAGCGCTGCCGGCACCCGGCCGCGGTCGCCGAGGTCGCCGCCGACCTCGACCTGCCGGTATCGGTGACCAAGATCCTGCTGGCGGATCTGGTCGCCCACGGCCTGCTGCTGGCCCGTGCCCCGCTGTCGGTGGCGCGGGCCTCCGGCGGCCCCGACCTCGGCCTGCTGGCCGCCGTCCGTGACGGACTCCGGAGACTCTGAGACAGTGGGATGACAGCGAGATGACGAGCAGTCAGGCGGCTCCCGCCGCCGTCAAGATCCTGATCGCCGGGGGTTTCGGCGTCGGCAAGACCACCATGGTGGGCGCGGTCAGCGAGGTCGCGCCGCTGCGCACCGAGGAGTACCTGACCCGGGCCAGCGTCGGCGTGGACGACCTGGACGGGATCGACCAGAAGGACACCACCACCGTCGCGCTGGACTTCGGCCGGATCACGGTCAGTCCGGAGCTGGTGGTCTACCTCTTCGGCACCCCCGGTCAGGAGCGCTTCTGGTTCATGTGGAACGACCTGGTCAACGGCGCGCTCGGCGGGGTCGTCATCGCCGACACCCGCCGCCTGGAGACCAGTTTCGCCTCGATCGACTTCTTCGAGAGCCGGGGCATCCCCTTCGTGGTCGCGATCAACTGCTTCCACGGCCACAACACCCGTACCGCGGTGGAGATCAGGGCCGCGCTCGACCTCGACCCGAACGTCCCGCTGCTGATCGGCGACGTCCGGGAGCGGCCGTTCGGGCGGGACGTGCTGCTCGCCCTGGTCGACCACCTGATGGCCCTGTCGGCCCCCGAGGGCCAGGCCGCCCCCGAGGCCGAACCCGTGCCGGCCGGCTGACCCCGCGACCGCTTCCCCGCGAGATCCCTGGAGGGACCTGAGATGGCATCACCCTTGCGTGTCCTGATCCACGGCGGCGGCATCGGCGGGCTCAGCCTCGCCACCGCGCTGGCCGGACGCGGCCACACCGTCGAAGTCGCCGAACTGCGGGACGAGTTGGACGCGCTCGGCGTCGGCATCGTGCAGCCGTCCAACGCCCTGCACGTGATGCGGGAGCTCGGTGTGCTGGAGGAGTGCCTGGAGGCCGGCTTCCCGTGGGAGGTGCTGACCATCTGCGACCCGGGCGGGAACGCCCTCGCCAGGATCCCGCAGCCCCGGATGGGCGGCGCCCCCGCCGCCAACGGCATACCGCGCCCCGCGCTCGCCGAGGTGCTCGGCCGGGCCGCCGCCGGGGCGGGCGCCCGGATCCGCTTCGGCACCACCATCACCGAACTGGCCGACGACGGCGAGGGCGTGGAGGTCACGCTCTCCGACGGCTCCAGCGGCCGCTGGGACCTGGTGGTCGGCTTCGACGGCATCGGCTCCCCGCTGCGCGGCCGCCTGTACGGGGGGCGGTTTTGCCCCGAGTACACCGGCTTCGCCAACTGGCGGGTCACCGTGCCCCGGCAGCCCGAGGTGCAGGGCGTGGTGATGAGCACCGGCAACCTGGCGGCGAAGGCGTTGCTCACCCCGATCACCGGGGAACTGATGTACCTGGGCGCGGTGTTCGCCGAGGCCGAGGACTTCAGGCCCGACCCGGCGCGCGCCCACGAGCAGCTCGCCGAGCGGCTGTCCGGCTTCGGCGGCCCGGTCGCCGGGGCGCTCGCCGAGGTCACCGACCCCGCCACCGTGGTGTACTCGCGGATCTCCCAGGTCACCGTGGACGAGCCCTGGCACGTCGGCCGGGTGGTGCTGGCGGGTGACGCCGCGCACGCCTCCACCCCGCACCTCGCGCAGGGCGCGGCGATGGCGGTCGAGGACGCGCTGGTGCTGGCCCGGTCGCTGGAAGGCGCGGACGGCGTTCCGGCCGCGCTCGCGGCGTGGGAGGCCAGGCGTCGGCCGCGCGCCATGTGGGTGCAGGGCATGTCCCGGGCGGTGCTCAAGCAGGAGACCGGCACCGCCACCACGCCGGAGGAGGACGAACTGCTCAAGGTCGGCATCCCGGGCGCGGCCCACGTCCTGGTGCAGCCCTACTGACGGAGCCGCGGCCCGCCCGGCCGGGCCACCAGGGGCGCGGGGAACCGCGCGAGAAGCGCGCACTCCCGTACCCCGCCGGCGGCCCGGTTCCCCGCACCCCTGGAGGGCCTCCCCGCGGGGCCGCGCATGGCGGTCCTGTCGCGGCCGGGACGGGACACGTACGCTTCCAGCAGGGTCGGCAGCTGGAGGGGCGATGGCAGTGGAGGAACGGGCCGGGAGCCGGACCAGTCGCCTGGAGGTCCGGCTGGTGCGGCGGGGCTTCACCGATCCCGAAGCGGCCGTCCGGCTGCTGGCGGAGCCGGCCCTGGGCGGGCTCGCCGCCGACCCCGTACTGCTGGACGCACTCGGTGCCACCCCGGATCCCGACCTCGCGCTGCTCGGTCTCGCCCGGCTGCTCGAAGCCCTCGACGAGCCCGAGCGGCACACCCTGCGGGACACCCTGACCGGCTCCAAGCCGCTGCGCGACCGCCTGCTCGGGGTGCTCGGCGCCTCCACCGCCCTCGGCGACCACCTGGCCCGCCATCCCCGCGACTGGCACGCGCTGGTCACCTTCGAACTCCGCGACATCCACCCGGGCCCGCAGGACTTCCTGCGCCAGCTCTCCGACCGGGTCTGGCGGGGCACCGCGACGACCGGCGCGGACCGGGCCGACGCCCTGCGGGTCGCCTACCGCCGCTGCCTGCTGGCCATCGCCGCCCGCGACCTCAGCCGCACCACCGACCTGCCGCAGGCCAGTGCCGAACTCGCCGACCTGGCCGGGGCCACGCTGCAGACCGCCCTGGACATCGCCGCCGAGGAGGACCCGGAGGCCGCCCGGGCCTGCCGGCTCGCCGTGATCGGGATGGGCAAGTGCGGCGGACACGAGCTCAACTACGTCTCCGACGTGGACGTCATCTTCGTCGCCGAGCCCGGCGAGGGGGTGCCGGAGCACCGCGCGATGCAGGCCGCCACCCGGCTCGCCGCCCGGATGATGCGGCTGTGCTCCGACACCACCGGCGAGGGCGCCATCTGGCCGGTGGACGCCAACCTCAGGCCCGAGGGCCGCAACGGACCGCTGGTCCGCACCCTGGCCAGCCACCTCGCGTACTACCAGCGCTGGGCCAAGACCTGGGAGTTCCAGGCGCTGCTCAAGGCCCGGCCGGTGGCCGGGGACGCGGAACTCGGCGCCGCGTACACCGCCGCCACCGCCCCGCTGGTCTGGCAGGCCGCCGAGCGCGACAACTTCGTCACCGACGTCCAGCAGATGCGTCGCAAGGTCCTGGACTCCATCCCCGCCACCGAGGTGGACCGGCAGCTCAAGCTCGGCCCCGGCGGCCTGCGGGACGTCGAGTTCGCCGTCCAGCTGCTCCAGCTGGTGCACGGCCGCACCGACGAGACCCTCCACAGCGGCAACACCCTCGAAGCCCTGGCCGCACTCAGCGCCGGCGGGTACGTGGGCCGGGCCGACGCCGCCTCGCTGGACGCCGCGTACCGCTTCCTGCGCGCCCTGGAACACCGCATCCAGCTGCACCGGCTGCGCCGCACCCACCTGATGCCCAGGGACGAGGCCGACCTGCGCCGCCTGGCCCGCTCACTCGCCCACCTGATCAACGACGACACCCGGGCCGACCCGGTCGCCGCCCTGCAACGGGAGTGGAAGCGCCACACGGTCGAGGTCCGGCGACTGCACGAGAAGCTGTTCTACCGGCCGCTGCTGGACGCCGTCGCCGAACTGCCCGTCGGCGCCGTCCGGCTCAGCCCCGCGGCGGCGAAGGCCCGGCTGGTCGCCCTCGGCTACGCCGACCCCGGCACCGCGCTGCGCCACCTCACCGCGCTGGCCGCCGGAGTCAGCCGCAAGGCCGCCATCCAGCGCACCCTGCTGCCGGTCCTGCTCGGCTGGTTCGCCGACTCCGCCGACCCGGACGCCGGACTGCTCAACTTCCGCCAGGTCTCCGACGCGCTCGGCCGCACCCCCTGGTACCTGCGGCTGCTGCGCGACGAGAGCGCCGCCGCCGAGCAGCTCGCCCGGGTGCTCTCCGCCGGGCGGCTCGCCCCCGACCTGCTGCTGCGCGCCCCGGAGGCGGTCGCCATGCTCGGCGACCCGCAGGGACTCGTCCCGCGCGGGCGGGCCTCGCTGGAGTCGGAGATCCTGGCCGCCGTCGGCCGGGCGGGCAGCGCCGACGCCGGGGTGGCCTCGGCCCGCTCGGTACGGCGGCGGGAACTGTTCCGTACCGCCGCCGCCGACGTGCTCGGACGCTTCTCGGACGATCCCGGCGAGGCCGTCGACACGGCCGGGGAGGCGCTGACGGCGCTCAACGCGGCCACCCTCCAGGGCGCGCTACGGGCCTGCATCGCCGAGTGGGAGGCCGTGAACGGCGAACTGCCCACCCGGCTCGCGGTGATCGCCATGGGCCGCTTCGGCGGGCACGAGCTCGGGTACGGCTCCGACGCGGACGTCCTGTTCGTCCACGATCCGCTGCTCGGGGTCCTCGAACACGACGCCGCCCGCGCGGCACAGGCCGTCTGCCACCGGCTGCGCACCCTGCTCGGCGCCCCCTCCACCGAGCCGCCGCTGCTGGTCGATGCCGACCTGCGGCCCGAAGGCCGCAGCGGCCCGCTGGTGCGCACCCTCGCCTCGTACGGCGCGTACTACCGGCGCTGGTCGCACGCCTGGGAGAGCCAGGCGCTGCTGCGGGCCGAACCGGTGGCGGGCGACGTGGAACTGGGCACCAGCTTCCGGCAGCTGATCGATCCGCTGCGCTACCCGGGCATGGGCGTCCCCGAGAAAGACCTGCTGGAGATCCGGCGGATCAAGGCCAGGATCGAGTCCGAACGCCTCCCGCGCGGCGCCGACCCGACCACCCACACCAAGATCGGGCGGGGTGGCCTCGCGGACGTGGAGTGGACCGTCCAGCTGCTCCAGCTGCAGCACGGGCACGAGCTGCCGGAGCTGCGGACCACCCGGACCAGGCTGGCGCTGGCGGCGGCGGCGAAGGCCGGGCTGGTCGGGGAGCCGGACGCGGAGGTGCTCGACGCGGCCTGGGTGCTGGCCTCACGGGTGCGCAGCGCCGTCATGCTGGTCCGGGGCCGGGCCGGGGACAGCTTCCCGGTCGACGGACGCGAACTGGCCGGGGTGGCGCGCTACCTCGGCTACGGCTCGGGCCACACCGGGGAGCTGGTCGACGACTACCGCCGGACGACCCGGCGGGCCCGCACGGTGGTCGAGAAGCTCTTCTACGGACCCTGAGGTGCGGGCCCCGGGACGCAGCCGGCCCCGCGCAGTTCCCCGCGCCCCCCGGAGCCACCCGACTGCGGCCCGCCCTGGAGGGCTTGCCCCCGGCGGGACTAGCGGCGGGAGGCGCCGACCGGGGTGCTCCACTGGGCGGGGACGGTGACCGGCCGGCCGGAAGCCGGGTCGGCCGGTACCCGGGGGAGCCGGTAGGCCCAGGAGTGGTAGATCAGCCGGGAGGCGACGAAGCCGAGGGTGAGGCAGATCTCGCCGCCGATCGCGTCCATCCAGAAGTGGTTGGCGGTCGAGATGATCACCAACAGCGTGGCCAGCGGGTAGGCCAGGCCGAGCAGCCGGGCCCAGAGCGGCCTGGCCAGGAAGAAGATCGCCAACCCGCACCACATCGACCACCCGATGTGCATCGAGGGCATCGCCGCGAACTGGTTGGAGACGTGCGCGCCCGCGCCCGAGGCCATCGAGCCCCAGGTGTCGTGCACCTTCACGGTGTCGATGAACCCGCCGGCGTCCATCAGCCGGGGCGGGGCCAGCGGGAAGAAGTAGAAGCCGACCAGCGCGATCCCGGTGGTGACGAAGAGCACGGTCCGCGCCGCCGCGTAGCGGCCCGGATGCGAGCGGTACAGCCACACCAGCACGCCGATGGTGACGATGAAGTGCAGTGTCGCGTAGTAGTAGTTCATCCCGACGATCAGCCAGGTGACCGAGTTCACACCGTGGTTGATCGAGCGCTCGACCGCGATGCCGATGCTCTGCTCGAAGTGCCAGATCCAACTCGCGTGCTTCTGCGCGACCGTCGCGTGCTCGGGGACGGCGTTGCGGACCAGGGAGTAGATCCAGTAGCTGAGGCCGATCAGTGCCAGCTCGAACAGGAGCCGGGGTCTCGACGGGTTCCTGCGCTGCTCGCGAATGTGGTTGCGGAGCGCGGCGCTGCGCGTCTGGGCGGCGCTGGTGGCTCCGTCCGGCGGGTGGCTCGATCGAACCGTGCCGTCGACGGAACCTGCACCGCTGGCCGCCTCGGCGCGTTCGGCGCCGGCTGTACGGATCTCGGTCGGTTCCCCCATGGACGAGAAGTCTGCCAGACGTCCTGTGGCCGTCTGCTCATCCTGCGGTAGTGGATTCTTCACCAGCTGTCCCCCCAGGGGGCTAGGGGGCGGCGACCGGAGATGGGCATGGGGACCATTGTGACTCGCACTCGAACGACCCGGCGACCCGCCCCCCGAGTAGCGGGGAAGAGTGCGGGGGCGTAGCGCGGGAGCGGCGGGGGAGGCCCGCCGGCTGTCAGGCGCGACGGGCCACCGTCCCCGCACACGGGCCCGCCCGTCCCTCATCGGCAGGTCCGTGTGGTGCCGCCGCACAGCGGGGCACGCAGTGACTCTTTCCTGCGCACAACGGTTCGGTCAAGAGATTGCTTGCAAGTTTTACAACATCTTGCTGAAACATCTTGCAGTCGCTAGCGTCCACGCCACTCAATGACGACCAGCTGCCTCAAGGGAGAGCCGCAGTGGCCGAAACAACGCTCCGCCACCCACGGAGCACGACCCCTTTCCGTAGATCCGGTCTCCGCATATCCGGCCGGGCGCCCGTGCTGCTGGCCACCTCGCTGCTGGCGACCTCGCTCGTGGCGGCGACGCTCGGTCCGGCCGCTCCCGTGGTGGCCGCCACCCGCCCCGCCCCGCCCTCGGACGCCGCCCTGGCCGCCACGGCCGGGCGGCACGACCTGACCCGTGAGCAGTTCTACTTCGTCCTCCCGGACCGCTTCGCCAACGGGAACCCCGGCAACGACACCGGCGGGATCACGGGCTCGCGGCTGGACAACGGACTCGATCCCACGGACAAGGGCTTCTACCACGGTGGCGATCTGCAGGGCCTGATCGACCGGCTCGACTACATCCAGGGCCTGGGCACCACCGCCATCTGGATGGCGCCGATCTTCAAGAACAAGCCGGTGCAGGGCAGCGGCGACGCGGCCTCGGCCGGCTACCACGGCTACTGGATCACCGACTTCACCCAGGTCGACCCGCACTTCGGCACCAATGCCCAGCTCAAGGAGCTGATCGCAAAGGCGCACGCCAAGGGCATCAAGGTCTTCTTCGACGTCATCACCAACCACACCGCCGACGTCATCGACCACACGGAGGGGAAGGACGACTACCGCTCGACCGGCGCCTACCCGACCCTGGACACCGACGGCAACCCGGTCGACGAGACCGCCGTCGCGGACGCGGGCGCGCCCTGGCCGAAAATCACCGCCGACTCCTTCCCCTACACCCCGACCTTCCGCAGCGCGGCGGACGCGAAGGCCAAGACCCCGTCCTGGCTGAACGACCCCGCGCTCTACCACAACCGGGGCAACTCGACCTTCGCCGGGGAGTCCGCCACCGAGGGCGACTTCTCCGGTCTGGACGACCTGGACACCCAGAACCCCAAGGTGGTCGAGGGCTTCAAGAAGATCTACCAGGGCTGGGTCAGGGAGACCGGCGTGGACGGCTTCCGGATCGACACCGTGAAGCACGTCGACATGGCCTTCTGGCAGAACTGGGCGCCCGCGCTCAAGCAGTACGCCGCCCAGCAGGGCGACAAGAACTTCTTCATGTTCGGCGAGGTCTACTCCGGCGACCCGGCGATCACCTCGCCGTACGTCACCAAGGGCAGGCTCCAGGCCACCCTGGACTTCCCGTTCCAGCAGGCCGCGCGGACCTACGTCTCGCAGAACGGCTCGGCTAGGGCGCTGTCCGAGGTGTACGGCCAGGACTACCGCTATACCAGCGCCGACACCGACGCGTACGAGCTGCCGACCTTCCTCGGCAACCACGACATGGGCCGCTTCGGCTCCTTCCTGCAGAGCGACAACCCGGGTGCGGGCCAGGACGTGCTGCTCGGGAAGGACCGGCTGGCCAACGAGCTGATGTTCCTGACCCGGGGCCAGCCGGTCGTCTACTACGGCGACGAGCAGGGCATGACCGGCGCGGGCGGCGACAAGGACGCCCGGCAGGACATGTTCGCCTCCAAGGTGCCCTCGTACAACAGCGACAACGTGATCGGCGGCAGCGCGGGCTCCGCCGACCGGTACGGCCGGAACGTGCCGCTCTACCAGGGGATCTCCACACTGGCGCAGCTGCGGAAGGCCAACCCGGCGCTGGCCGACGGCGCGCAGATCGAGCGGTACGCCGCCGACGGGCCCGGGGTGTACGCCTTCTCGCGGATCGACGCCAAACAGCAGGTGGAGTACGTCGTCGCGGTCAACAACTCGACCGAGGCGAAGACCGTCACCCTGGACACCTTCTCGGCGGGGATGGGCTTCGACCGGATCTACCCGACCGCCGGCGCCCGGACCACCAGTGGTGCGGACCGCAGGATCACCGTCACCGTGCCGCCGCTGTCGTCGGCCGTCTACCGGGCGGCGGGCCGCCTGGCCAAGGTGGCGGCGGCGCCCCAACTCTCCCTGCAGGTACCGGCGGAGGGCTCCACCGGTACGGTCACGGTCGGGGCCCGGGTCGCGGACGGCGGGTTCGACCGGGTCTCCTTCGCCGCGCAGATCGGCAACGGCCGCTGGCAGGTTCTCGGCACGGCCGACAACGGGACGTACCGGGTGACCCAGGACCTCGGCGCCCTCGCGCCCGGCACGGTGGTGCGGTACAAGGCTGTCGTGCAGACGTCCAGTGGACAACTGCGCTCCACCACGGGGAGTTTCACCACCGGCACCCCGGCCCCCAAGCCCGTGCCGACCGCGACCTCGCGCCCGTACGCGGTGGTGCACTACCAGCGCAAGGACGGCGACTACGACGGCTGGAACCTCTACGCCTGGGGCGACCTCGCCGACGGTGAGGCCACCGACTGGCCCGCCGGGCACGGCTTCACCGGCCGGGACGCCTACGGGGCCTTCGCCTACGTCAAGTTGAAGAGCGGCGCGTCGGACCTGGGCTTCCTGGTCGAGAAGAACGGCACCAAGGACGTCGAGGCCGACCGGCACATCGATCTCTCCACGACGGGCGAGGTGTGGCTCAAGGAGGGCGATCCCACCGTCCGGACCAGTGACCCCGGACCGGTCGGCACGGTGCCCGCCGACACCGCCGTCATCCACTACCACCGGGCGGACGGCAACTACGACGGCTGGGGCCTGCACGACTGGACGGGCGCCGCCAGGCCCACCGACTGGGGCAGCCCGCTGCAGCCGGCCCGCCGGGACGCCTTCGGCGACGTCTTCGAGGTGCCGCTGGCCGCCGGGGCCACCAGCCTGAGCTACATCCTGCACAACGGCAACGACAAGGACCTGCCGAACGACCAGTCCCTGGACTTCGCCGTCAACGGCCGCGAGGTGTGGATCCTCGGCGGCCAGCAGGACTACCTGCTCCCGCAGACCGCCGGCAGTTCGGCGCAGACGGACCTCACCACCGCGAAGGCCCAGTGGATCGACGCGAGGACCGTGGTGGTTCCGGCCAGCTTCGGTGCGAACGACGGCGCACTGGCCGGCGGCACCAGCGCCCAGCTGATCTACGACCCCGAGGGGGGCCTGCGGATCGACCAGGGCGCACTCGACCGGCCGGGGCACTGGATCAGGCTCGACCCCGGTGCGCTCACCGACGCCCAGAAGGCGAAGTACCCGCATCTGGCCGGGTACCGTGCCTTCACGGTGGACCGGCGCGACGCGGGCCGGACCACCGCCGCCCTGCGCAGTCAGGTGGTCTTCACCGAACACCTGCCCAGCGGCGCCCTGTCGGCCGCCACCGGGGTGCAACTCCCCGGCGTCCTGGACGACCTGTACGCCGGCAAGGCCGCCAAGGCCCAGCTCGGTCCGGTCTACCGGGACGGGAAGGTCACCCTCTCGCTCTGGGCACCGACCGCCACCGGCGTCTCGGTCCAGCTCTTCGACCGGGCGAGCGGCGGCACGCCGAAGACCGTGCCGCTCAGGCGGGACGACGCCACCGGTGTCTGGTCGCTGAGCCGCAACGCCCGCGAACTGGACGGCAAGTACTACCTCTACCAGGTCGGGGTGTGGGCGCCGAGCGTCCAGCGGCCGGTGACCAACCTCGTCACCGATCCCTACTCGGTGGCGCTGTCCACCGACTCCAGGCGCAGCCTGGTCACCGACCTCGCCGACCGGCGCAACAAGCCGGCCGGCTGGGACGGGCACCGCAGTCCGGCCGGCATCCCGGCCACCCGGCAGCAGATCCAGGAACTGCACGTCCGCGACTTCTCGGTGGCCGACACCACCGTGCCGGCGGCCGAGCGCGGCACCTACCTGGCCTTCACCGAGTCCAGGTCGGCCGGAATGACGCACCTGCGCGAACTGGCCAAGGCGGGCATCACCACCATCCACCTGCTGCCGACCTTCGACATCGCCAGCATCCCGGAGAACCGCGCCGACCAGAAGCTGCCCGCCTGCGACCTCGCGTCGCTGCCGCCGGACAGCGAGAAGCAGCAGGAGTGCGTGGCGGCCGTGCAGGCCGACGACGCCTACAACTGGGGCTACGACCCGCTGCACTACACCGTGCCCGAGGGCTCGTACGCCACCGACCCGGGGAGCACCTCCCGCCCGGAGGGCGGGGGAGGGACCGCGCGGACCGTCCAGTTCCGGCAGATGGTGCAGGCGATGCACGAGGTGGGACTGCGGGTGGTGCTGGACGTGGTCTACAACCACACCGCCGCCTCCGGCCAGGCCGACCACTCGGTGCTGGACAAGGTGGTGCCCGGCTACTACCAGCGGCTCGACGCCGCCGGGAAGGTGACCGCCGACAGCTGCTGCGCCGACACCGCGCCCGAACACGCCATGATGAACAAGCTGGTGGTCGACTCGGTGGTCACCTGGGCGAAGCAGTACCGGGTGGACGGCTTCCGCTTCGACCTGATGGGTCTGGACCCCAAGTCGACCATGCTGGACGTGCAGTCGGCGCTGCGCGGGCTGACCCCGGCCAAGGACGGCGTCGAGGGGAAGGACATCTTCCTCTACGGCGAGGGCTGGAACTTCGGTACGGTCGCCGACAACTCCCGCTTCGTCCAGGCCACTCAGCAGAACATGGCGGGAACGGGCATCGCCACCTTCAACGACCGGATCCGCGACGCCGCGCGCGGGGGCAGCTTCATGCTCTCCTCCGCGCCCCAGCAGGGCTTCGCCTCCGGCCTGTTCACCGACCCGAACGGCTCGGCGGACAACGGCACCCCCGAGCAGCAGAAGGCCCGGCTGCTGCACCAGATGGACCAGGTCAAGGTGGCCCTGACCGGGAACCTCGCCGGGTACTCCTTCACCGACAGCTCGGGGAAGGCCGTCAACGGCGCCGGAGTCGACTACAACGGCTCGCCGACCGGCTACGCCGCCAACCCCGGCGAGGCGGTCGAGTACCTGGACGCGCACGACAACACCGACCTGTTCGACGCGCTCGCCTACAAACTGCCCGTCACCACCTCGCCCGCCGACCGGGGCAGGATGCAGGCGCTGGGACTCTCGCTCACCGCGCTGGCACAGGGGCCGGGCTTCGCGCAGGCCGGCAGTGACCTGCTGCGGTCCAAGTCGCTGGACTCCAACGCGTACGACTCCGGCGACTGGTTCAACGCGATCTCCTGGCCGGATCCCGGTGCGAAGACGTGCGGGCAGGGCAACGGCTGGGGGCACGGGCTACCGATGGCCGCCGACAACAAGTCGATGTGGCCCGCCGCCAAGGCGTTGCTGGCCGATCCGAGGCTGACGGTCGGCTGCAACGAGATGCTCGCGAGCAGCGCGCAGTACCAGCAGTTCCTGCGGATCAGGCAGTCCTCGCCGCTGTTCGCCCTCGCGACGTCGGCCGAGGTGCAGCAGCGCCTCTCCTTCCCGCTCTCCGGCACGGCCGGCGAGACACCCGGGGTGATCACCATGCACCTGGACGGGACCGGGCTGCGCGGTGCGGAGAAGGGCCTGACGGTGGTCTTCAACGCCACGCCGGCTGACCAGCGCCAGACCGTCGCCGCGCTCGCCGGCACCGGTCAGCGCCTGCACGCCGTTCAGGCGGACGGAGCCGACGCGACCGTCAAGCGCTCCGCCTTCGACGCGGCCACCGGCACCTTCACGGTCCCGGCCCGGACGGTCGCGGTCTTCGTGGAGAACTGACAGCCCGTCGGAGGAGACCGACGCACGGTCGCAGCGCAAGCAGAGGCCCCGCCATCCGGCGGGGCCTCTGGCGTAGTTGGCCGAAACTGATCGCCGTCCCGGCCGGGGGAGTGACATCCGGGCGCTCCCCGACGCTGCCGCCGTTCGCCGACGCACGGCTGTGCGACCGTCCCCGCGCCCCTCGTCGTGGTCATGCGATGCCGGGGCGTGATGACATTCATGTGCAGAAATAGCTCTGGTCAAGCCATGCCTGACACTCCCTCGGCTTTGCCGTGCCGAGGGCTGTTATTGGTCAATTGCTGGCATGCATCTGTCATCGGTGGCTTGTTTGCTGCCACGATTCCCCCGGCTGCAGATGAGGAGGGTTCCCCCACCCCCGGGTGCGGCTGTTCCGCCGCAGGCACAGCGCCACCGGCTTCATCTCCTGATCCGCGCTCCGCTCATTGCAACGCACCCCTGCCGCGAACCGGCGGCGGGGCCCCCACTGCGCCGCAACCCTGCGGCCAGGTTTCTCTCCACCGCTCGTGACCCCGCGACCGGTCGGATAAGGAGTCTGCATGTCCCGCTACAAGCACGCCCGGGTGAGTCTGGCCGCGCTCGCGGCCACCACGGCGCTGCTGGTCACCGGAATCCCGGTGATCGCGCAGGCCGCTCCCAGCCCCTCGGCCGGTGCGCTCACCCCGCAGGCGTCCGCCAGCCGGGCCCAACTGATCGCCGACGCAAGCCAGCAGACCGCCGCGATGGCGCAGTCGCTGGGTCTTGGCAGCCAGGAGAAGCTGGTGGTCAAGGATGCGATGCGCGACGCCGACGGCACCCGGCACACGCGCTACGAGCGCACCTACGGCGGGCTCCCGGTGCTCGGCGGCGACCTGATCGTGCACCAGACCGCGGCCGGTGCGACCAAGGGCGTGGACCGCGCCACCACCGCCTCGCTGAACGGCATCAGCACCACCCCCGCGCTGGCCGCGCCCAAGGCCCAGGCCACCGCCCTCGCGGCGGAGTCCGGCTCGAAGGTGGAGACCGCCCCGCGCCTGGTGGTCTTCGCCGCCAAGGGAACCCCGAAGCTGGCCTGGGAGACGGTCGTCACCGGCAAGCAGAAGGACGGCACCCCGAGCCGGCTGCACGTCGTCACCGACGCGAAGACCGGCGAGGTGCTCTCCAAGGTCGAGGGCATCGAGACCGGCAGCGGCCAGGGCATCTTCGTCGGCAACGTCAACATCGGTACCACGCAGTCCGGTTCGACGTACCAGATGAAGGACGCCAGCCGCGGCGGGATGTACACCACCAACATGAACAACGGCACCTCGGGCAACGGGACGCTGTTCACCAAGTCCACCGACACCTGGGGCAACGGCCAGGTCAGCAACAAGGAGTCGGCCGCCGTCGACGCCCACTACGGTGTGGCGGCGACCTGGGACTTCTACAAGAACACCTTCGGTCGCAACGGCATCCGCAACGACGGTGTCGGCGCCTACAGCCGCGTCCACTACGACAACAACTACGTGAACGCGTTCTGGGACGACAGCTGCTTCTGCATGACGTACGGCGACGGCTCGAACAACACCCAGCCGCTCACCGAGATCGACGTGGCCGGCCACGAGATGACCCACGGCGTCACCTCCGCCACCGCGGGCCTCAACTACTCGGGTGAGTCCGGCGGTCTGAACGAGGCCACCTCGGACATCATGGGCACGATGGTGGAGTTCTACGCCAACCTGCCCACCGACACCCCGGACTACCTGATCGGCGAGCTGATCAACATCAACGGGGACGGCACGCCGCTCCGTTACATGGACAAGCCCTCCAAGGACGGCCAGTCGGCCGACTCCTGGTCCTCGAACGTGGGCAACCTGGACGTGCACTACTCGTCCGGTGTGGCCAACCACTTCTTCTACCTGCTGTCCGAGGGCAGCGGCGCCAAGGTGATCAACGGCGTCAGCTACAACTCCCCGACGGTCAACAACATCGCCGTCACCGGGATCGGCCGGGACAAGGCGGCGGCGATCTGGTACCGCGCGCTGACCACCTACATGACCTCCACCACCGACTACGCGGCGGCCCGCACCGCCACCCTCAGCGCGGCCACCGACCTGTACGGTGCGAGCAGCACCGAGTACAACCAGGTCGCCACCGCCTGGGCCGGCGTCAACGTCGGCACGGTGCCCAGCGGCGGCGTCACCGTCACCAACCCGGGCAACCAGAGCACCGCGCTCAACAGCTCCGCCAACCTGCAGATCAAGGCCACCGGCGGCACCGGCACGCTGACCTACTCGGCCACCGGCCTGCCGACCGGTCTGTCGATCAGCTCCAGCGGTCTGATCACCGGCACCGCGACGGCCGCCGGCACCTACAACGTGACCGTCACCGCCAAGGACTCCTCCGGCAAGAGCGGCACCACCAGCTTCACCTGGACGGTCAGCACGGGTGGCGGCGGCAGCTGCACCCCGGCCCAGCTGCTCGGCAACCAGGGCTTCGAGTCCGGCACCGCCCCCTGGACCGCCAGCAGCGGCGTGATCGACAACAGCTCGGGCCAGGCCGCCCACAGCGGCTCGTACAAGGCCTGGCTGGACGGCTACGGTTCCAGCCACACCGACAGCCTCTCGCAGACCGTCACCATCCCGGCGGGCTGCAAGGCCACCCTCAGCTTCTGGCTGCACATCGACACGGCCGAGTCCGGCTCGACCGCGTACGACAAGCTGTCGGTGCAGGTGAACGGCACCACGCTGAAGACCTACTCCAACGTGGACGCCGCCGCCGGCTACCAGCAGCGCACCTTCGACCTCTCGGCCTACGCGGGCCAGACGGTCACCCTGAAGTTCACCGGCACCGAGGACTCCTCGCTGCAGACGAGCTTCGTGATCGACGACACCGCGGTCCAGACCGGCTGATCCCGTACCGGTGGACAGGTGAGGGCCCGGCGGCTTCGGCCGCCGGGCCCGACTGCGCTGTGCGGGTCAGGAGCCGCCCGGCGACGGGGCGCCGGGGACGGCGGTTCCCGGCCGGTCGGGCACCTGGAACTGCCAACGGGGGCTGCGGGCCAGGGCGGTGAGCTCGGCGGAGGTGAGTGGCGGTCTGGGCCGGACCGATCGCGACTCCTCCTCACCGGACAGTCCGCGGCGGCCGTTGAAGATCCGGATCAGCAACTCGCTGCCGTCCGGCCGGGTCAGGTCGACGGAGTCGGTGTAGAGACCGTTGCCGTCGGCGGCGGAGACCTCCGACCACCCGGCACTGCCGTCGGGGAAGCTGACGGTGTTGCACCTGGGCGGCTCCGCCCCGTACGGCCGGTGTTCGCCGCTCCCGCTCCCGCTCCCGTTCTCGGGCCGGCAGGGGGCCGACGCGGTGCCGGTCGCCCTGGCGTGCAGGGACAGCTCGATGGTGACCGGGCTGAGGCCGTCGTCGTAGTCCACCGTCAGACCCGCGAAGTCGCCGGGCTCCTCGCCCTGGGCGGGCACCGGGTGGGAGATGCGCCCGTCGGGCAGCAGCCCGGTGAGGACCGCGAGCAGTCCGGCGCCGGTGAAGGGAGCGGGCGCCCGGCTGCCGCTGGGGGTCGGTGCCGGCCGGGGTCCGGCGGCGGGCGGGGCGGCGACCGGACGCAGGCCGAGGACGGCGCCGGTACCGGCCAGGGCCACGACGGCGACGGTCGCGGCGGCGATCTGCAGTCTGCGGCGCCGGCGCAGTCTGCGGCCCCGGCGGTCGGCCTCGGCGAGGATGGCGGGGAGCGGGGGAGTGAGGCCGACCACGCTCTCTTCGAGCATGCGGCTCAGGTCGTGCTCAAGGTCCACGGCCGGATTCCTTGGTCTGTCGGTGTCGGGGGGCGGGGGCTGGGGTCAGCCGCAGAGGAACAGCTCGCGGTCGTTGCCGAGGATCGTGCGCAGCTTGGCCAGCGAACGGGTGTTGAGGCTCTTCACGGCGCTGTTGGAGATGCCGAGCAGTTCGGCCACGGCCTCGGTGCTGTGGTCCTCCAGGTAGCGCAGGACCACCACCGCCCGGTTGCGCGGGGGGAGTTGGGCGAGTGCGGCGACCAGGGTGAGCCGCAGCTCGGTGCCGGTGCCGGTGCCGTGGACGGCCGGTGACTCCGGCAGCTCGTCGGTGACCAGCTCGCTGGAGCGCCGCAGCCGCTGCTGGGAGAGGTAGGTGCGCAGCAGCACCTTCCGGGCGTAGGCGTCCAGTCCGGGCTCGTCCCGGCCGCGTCGCAGGCGGCCCCAGACGGAGTACATCTTGGCGAGGGTGGTCTGCACCAGGTCCTGTGCCTGGTGCCAGTCCCCGCACATCAGGTACGCGACCTGAAAGAGCCGGCGGGCTCTGCTGCTCGCGAACTCCTCGAAGTCGAGCGCCTCGTCCATCTGGTCGTCCCCCGCGCATCCGGTGCTGCTGTGCGGCACCCGTCGTGGTGCCACCGGTACTAGATGCGCCGACGGGGCGTTAGGTAGCACCCGATCCGCCGGGGATATCGAACTGTTGCCCTCCGGCGCCTTGACGTGCCGTTGACGCGCCCATAAATTCGGCCCACTGAAAGTTTCCTGCAAGTTTCAAAGAGCTTGCAGCAAAAGTCGCCCGGCCGTCGGCGCCGGGTACCGCAGGCCCCCCACCCTGCCTCTGGAGACACCGTGGTCACCACTTCCCCCACCCGTGCGCGCGCCCGCGCGCTCGGTGCGCTGAGCGCCGCCTGCGTGCTGGCGCTCCCGCTCTGCACCGCCCTCAGTCTCGCCCCGGCCGCCCAGGCCGCCCCGTCCGGTGGCAAGGACGTCACCGCCACCCTGTTCGAGTGGCGCTTCGACTCGGTCGCCAAGGCGTGTACGGACACGCTCGGCCCCAAGGGGTACGGCTTCGTCGAGGTCTCCCCGCCCCAGGAGCACATCCAGGGTCCGCAGTGGTGGACCTCCTACCAGCCGGTCAGCTACCAGATCGCCGGACGGCTCGGCGACCGCACCTCGTTCCGGAACATGGTCTCCACCTGCCACGCGGCGGGAGTGAAGGTCATCGCCGACTCGGTGATCAACCACATGTCGGCCGGTTCCGGCACGGGCACCGGCGGCACCGTCTACAGCAAGTACAACTACCCCGGCTACTACCAGGACCAGGACTTCCACACCTGCCGGCAGCCGATCACCAACTACAACGACCGCTCCAACGTGCAGAACTGCGAGCTGGTCAACCTCGCCGACCTGGACACCGGCAGCGCGTACGTCCAGCAGACCATCGCCGGGTACCTCGACGACCTGGCCTCGCTCGGCGTGGACGGCTACCGGATCGACGCAGCCAAGCACATCGCCGCCTCCGACCTCGCCGCCATCAAGGCGAAGATGGCCAATCCCGGCGCGTACTGGGTGCAGGAGGTCATCTACGGCGCGGGCGAGCCGATCCAGCCGTCCGAGTACACCGGCACCGGGGACGTGGACGAGTTCCGCTCCGGCACCTGGCTCAAGAGCGCCTTCGACGGCGGCCGGATAGCCGACCTCGCCACCTGGGGTTCCGGGCTGCTGCCGAGCAGCCAGGCCCGCACCTTCGTGGACAACTGGGACACCGAGCGCAACGGCTCCACCCTCAACTACAAGTACGGCAACACCTACACCCTGGCCAATGTCTTCATGCTGGCCTACCCGTACGGCTCGCCCAACGTCTACTCCGGCTACGCCTTCTCCGGCAACGACGACGGCCCGCCGAACGGCGGCACCGTCAACGCCTGCTACCAGGACGGCTGGAACTGCACCCACGCCTGGCAGCAGATCGCCAACATGGTCGGCTTCCGCAACGCCGTCTCCGGCACCGGGCTCACCAACTGGTGGTCCAACGGCAGCAACGCGATCGCCTTCGGCCGGGGCGGCAAGGGCTACGTGGCGATCAACCACGAGAGCGGCCCGGTCACCCAGACCTTCCAGACCTCGCTGCCCGCCGGGACGTACTGCGACGTCGAGCACGGCGACCCGAGCGGCGGCGGCTGCACCGGACCGACGTACACGGTCGGTTCGGACGGCAGGTTCACCGCCACGGTCGGCGCGGGCGACTCGATCGCGCTCTACGTCGGCGCCGCCGGCTCGCCCGCGCCGGTCGGCAGCGGCACCTCCTTCGCGGTGAACGCGACCACCGTGCCCGGCCAGAACATCTACCTGGCGGGCAGCAGCGCCGCCCTCGGCGCCTGGGACACCGGCAAGGCCCTGCCGCTCTCCTCGGCCGGCTACCCGGTCTGGACGGCGAACGTGCCGCTGGCGGCGGGGACTTCGTTCGAGTACAAGTACATCCGCAAGGACGCCGCCGGCACGGTCACCTGGGAGAGCGGCGCCAACCGCACCGCCACCGTGCCGGCCGGCGGCGTGCTCACCCTGAACGACACCTGGCGCAACTGACCGCCCGCCGGCCCGGACCGCCCCGCCGTGCACGCGGCGGGGCGGTCACGGCCGCGGCGGCGAAACCGCTCGAAGGAGTGCTACTCGTGCGTCGGCGCGGCTGCGCCGCAGGGGCACTGGCAGCATCGGCCGGGTGACCTGGACCCCGACCGATCTCGAACTCCAGCTGTACGGCGGCCGCTGGGACGGCCAGCTCAAGCGCGTCCGCTCGACCGCGCCGCCGCCCTCGCTGCGCATGGTCCTGCGTGCCGAACTCCCCGCCGCGGAGGCCGGCGAGTACTGGCCCACCACCAGCGTCTACCGCCTGGAGGAGCACGCCGGCGCCCGCCGCTACCGCTACTCCCACGACGAGTGAGCGGCCCGGCAGGGGCCCGGCGGACCCGCTGACCGGCCACACCCACCGGGCGCCCGGCCCCGCAGGGACCGGCCCCGGCCCCGACCCCGGTGGGCCTGCGGCCCCGGCTCCGGCCTCAGCCGCGGCCGATGTACGGCATGGTGGTGGCCAGCACGGTGGCGAACTGGACGTTGGCCTCCAGCGGCAGCTCGGCCATGTGGCGCACGGTCCGGGCGACATCGGCCACGTCCATGGTCGGCTCGGCGGCGATCCGCCCGTCCGCCTGGCGCACGCCGACGCTCATCGCAGCGGTCATGTCGGTGGCCGCGTTGCCGATGTCGATCTGGCCGCAGGCGATCCGGTACGGGCGGCCGTCCAGCGAGAGCGACTTGGTCAGACCGGTGACCGCGTGCTTGGTCGCGGTGTACGCGGTGCTCTGCGGGCGCGGGACGTGGGCGGAGATCGAACCGTTGTTGATGATCCGGCCGCCCTGCGGGTCCTGGCGCTTCATCAGGCGGAAGGCGCCCTGTGCGCACAGGAAGGCGCCGGTCAGGTTGAGGTCCACCACGGCGCGCCAGTCGGCCAGGGCGAGCTCCTCGACGGGGGCGGCGCCACCGAACGTGCCGGCGTTGTTGAAGAGCAGGTCGACCCGGCCGAAGTGCCGCTCGGCGGCGGCGAACAGCGCGTCCACGGCGTCCGGATCGGTGACGTCGGTCGGTACCACCAGGGCCGGAGCGCCGGAGCGCCCGGCCAGTTCGGCGGTCCCGTGCAGCGGCTCGGCCCGGCGCCCGGCGAGGACCAGCCGCCACCCGCCCGCCGCGAGCTCCAGCGCCACGGCGCGTCCCACGCCACTGCCGGCTCCGGTGACGACGGCGATCTGCTCGGACATGGCGCTCCTCCTCGGGGTGCGACGACCCCATGATGATCGCCGATCACCGATGCCGCGTCACTGGTGCGAGCGTCCAGGAGCCGGCCGCGGACCGGTGGTCCCGATTGGCGGGACGGCCGGGGGCCGCCTCGCTCCGCACCTGGCGCCGCCGCCGTGGTCCACCGCCGCCATCCACCGTCCGGCCGATGCCCCGGGCCCGGGTACCGGCGCTCGGGCCCCGGACCAGCCGCCCCGACGCCGACACGCCGGCCGCTACGCCGTCCTGATGGACTTCCGGACCGGGGGTGAGCGTCGCCGCCGGTCCTCCGGGTGACCTCGGCTGCTCCGTTCGGCGCACCAGGGTGCGGCCACCACCACGGCGCCGCCTCCCGCGCCGCCCCGGTGGGCCTGCGGCCCCGGCGGGGTGACGGTGATCACAGCAGGCGCCGGCGTCCCCCTCGGCCGGCGGCGCTGCTCAGGTGCTGCCCAGGTCTTGCCCAGGTACTGCCCAGCCTCGGGCCCCGGGTGCCCGGGGCGCCGGCGGGCGGCTCCGCGTGGGGCGAGCCGGCCGCCTTCCCGCGCCGCCCGTAGCGGCCGGACCGTCCGGGCCGGCGCACTCGCCCGCACGCGTCGCGCCGGCCGGACCGCGGACGCCGTAACGACCGGTCAGTCTCACGCCGTGACAACTGGTTGACCAGCTGGTCACCGTCGGTCCGGGACCCCCGCCGATCGGCGGGGGCGAGTCCGGCGAACGGCGGGTAAACGAATGGTATGGCGGTGCCACCGCAACTGCCGACGGCCAAAGTCGCGTCATAGGATCACAGGACGGCGCGCCACTCCGCTCGGAGCAGGGCGCCGTCCTGAGGTCGGGAGGAGTACGTCCCCGGCAGCCCAGCCGCCGGTACGCCGGAACACCGCTCGCGACCTCCCCTCAGCGGCCCCACCCGGGGGCCACCGCCCGGATCCGTCCGGCCGGGCGTGATATCGGTCGGAGAGATTTCACCGTGCAGCCGCAGCAGCCGCAGTCGCACTCGCAGCCCACCCGCACCCGCGCCGTCCTCGCCGGTATCACCGTGCTCGCACTGTCCGCCGCCCTGGCGGCCTGCAGCAGCGGCGGCAAGCCGGCCCCCGCCGCCAAGGGGGGCGACGCCGCAGCGGTCGCCCCCGCGGCGGCGAACAGTGCGCCGCCGAAGGAGACCAAGGTCTCGATGCCGGCCGGAACGCCGGTCGAACTGAAGAAGGTCCGCGACACCGCCGCCGGTCCGATCATGAAGACCACGCTGGCCGGCAAGAAGTCGGGTGTCACGGCGGACGTCTGGGTCTGGCTGCCGCCGCAGTACAACGACCCGAAGTACGCCAAGTTCGGCTTCCCCGTGCTCACCCTCTACGCGGGCGGTCAGAGCAACGGCTACAACACCTGGACGGACAACCAGCTGCCGATCCAGGAGGAGGACGCCAAGCTCGTCAAGGAGCAGAAGGCGCACCCCTTCATCATGATCATGCCCGTGCAGAACCTGACCAGCGACGAGAAGCGGGCCTTCGACTGCAGCGACATCCCGGGCCAGCCCAAGATGGGCACCTGGATGTCCGAGGACATCCCGGACTTCGTCCGCGCCAACTTCCGCACGCTCAAGGGCCGCGACAGCTGGGGCGTGATGGGCGCCTCCACCGGCGCGTTCTGCAGCGCCAAGCTGGCGATGCAGCACCCGGACGTCTACAAGGTCGCCGTGCCGATCGACGGCTACTGGGACCCGGACTCGCTGCTCTGGAAGGGCCACGAGGCCGAGCGCGAGGCGAACAGCCCCGGCAAGCTGATCGAGACCAGCAAGGCCGACGTCAAGATGCTCGCCACCTCGGGCGGCGCCAACGGCTACGAGGTGAACCTGGTCAAGAAGTGGGTCGCCAAGGCACAGGCGCCGACCACCGTCGAGTACTACGAGCAGCCCGGCGGCAAGCACCTCACCTCGGACTTCAAGAAGATGATCCCGATGACCCTGGAGTGGCTCACCAAGAACCTGACCGGTCCGCAGAGCGACGACTGACGGGCGGTCGGCCCGAGCGGCATCCCGGCGAACGCCGGGATGTCAGTGCTCGACTTCATGATGTGAGGGACCTGAACCGCGGGGCGGCGCCCCAGCCCGCGCGCGGGGGGGTGCGGCCCCAGACCCGCCCCGCAAAAACAAAATTATTTTTAAACTTTTTTATTGTGGTGTGGTTTAAAAAAAAAACACACCCCCACAACCCCAAGAAAAAAAGAATAAGGGGTGGGGGGGGTT
>NZ_JBHJVK010000005.1:114342-192345 GCF_042264695.1 Kitasatospora sp. NPDC056138
GCCCCCCGCGCCTCCCGTCCCACGGCGGGTTTGTATTGGCGCTATCTCTTGTTGCGTGGTCCATCCCCCCCCCGCCGGCAACACTGCCGGCGCGCGGGCGTATCCGGCCTCTGACCTGCACGTCAATCAGACATTGATTCGACTCTGATGAGCTGTCATCACCCTGGAGAACCGGGGTCGGGGCGCAGCCGTCGAAGCGGCGCCACCGGACCGGCCCAGTCTCAGCGAGTCATGAAGAGAGCCCGATGCCCAGCCACCTGCTGCCCGTCGAGTCCCCCCAGATCCCCGCCCAGTCGGGCGGCGAGCATGACGTACGGCCCGCCCCCTCCGGCGTGGAGCCGATGCCCTTCGCCGGACTGCGGCTGGTGCACTCCGCGCTCCGCCGCGACCTGGCCAGGCTGCCCAATGCGCTGCGACTGCTCCAGCCCGGTGACACCGCCGCGGCCGAGGCGCTCCAGCGGCACTGGGACTTCCTCACCGCCATGCTCACCTGCCACCATGAGCAGCAGGACACCCGGCTGTGGCCGCTGCTCCGCCGCTTCGCGCCCGAGCTGCGGCTGCTGCTCAACTGGCTGGAGTCCGACCACCACAACCTCGACCACTCCTTCACCCGGGTCACCACCCTGGTCCGGATCGCCACCCGGGACCCGGCGAGCAGCTGGCCCGTCGCGTACGCGGTGGAGGAGCTGGCCGCCCGGCTGGAGACCCACCTGCGGATCGAGGAGCAGCAGCTGCTGCCCCGGATGTCCGGCGTCTTCCCGGCCGGTTCGCGGATCGGCACCCTGCCCGAGCTGCTCGACCTGCTCCGGCTCGCGGACGGTCCGGGCAGCTCCGACGCCCTGGTCTGGCTGCTGGAGGGCGTGGACGAGCAGCAGGTCGACCGGCTGCTCGCGGACTGCGACGACATGACGGTCCGGCAGTGGCCGCACTGGCGCGACACCTACGCCCGGGTCAGCGGCCGGCTCTGGGGCGCCACCACCCTCTGACGGGCTCCCGCGGGCCGGGGGCGCGTCCTCGAAATCCCGCCGTCCGCCCGAAGTGCGGGCCGGCCGGGCCGCGGCGGACCGTGTCCGCCGTGCTTCGCACTCCGACGGCCCATCCCTGTCCGGGGGCCGGTGGGCTGCTCCTTCCCCTGCGGGCGGCGGTGCCTTGGTACCGTCCCCGGATGTTCTCGCTCTCCGAACCACCGCTGCTCACCCGGTTGAAGACCGCCGAACGGATCCTGATCGCCGGGGCCGGAGGCGGCTTCGACGTGTACGCGGGTCTGCCGATCGCCTTCGCGCTGCGCGCGGCGGGCAAACAGGTGCACCTGGCCAACCTCTCCTTCAGCCACCTCTACGGCCTGCCCGGTGACGTCTGGCTGGCGCCCGAACTCGCCGAGATCCGCCCGGACACCGCCTCCGCGGAGCCGTACTTCCCGGAGCGGACGCTGGCCCGGTGGCTCGACCTGCACGGGCAGCCCGGCACCGTCTGGGCCTTCGGCTCGGTCGGGGTCCAGCCGCTGCGCGCCGCCTACCGGGCGCTGGCCGGACACCTCGACGTCGACGCGATCCTGCTGGTGGACGGTGGTACCGACATCCTGATGCGCGGCGACGAGGCGGGGCTCGGCACGCCGGAGGAGGACATGGCCAGCCTGGCCGCCGTCGCCGGGATGCCCGAGATACCGCTGCGGCTGGTCGCCTGCCTGGGCTTCGGCATCGACGCCTACCACGGCGTCAACCACTCGCTGGCGCTGGAGAACCTGGCGGCGCTCGACCGGGCCGGCGGCTACCTGGGCGCCTTCTCCATTCCGCGTGACTCCAGGGAGGGTGCGCTCTACCTGGATGCCGTGGCCCATGCGCAGGCGGCCTTCCCCGAGCATCCGAGCATCGTCCACGGTTCGGTGGCGGCCGCGCTGCGCGGACAGTTCGGCGACGTTCGCTTCACTGAGCGAACGCGGTACAGCTCGCTGTTCATCAATCCGCTGATGACCCTCTATTTCGCGGCCACGGTCGAGGCGCTCGCCGCCAACCACCTCTACCTGGACCGGATCGAACAGACGCACCTGATGCGTCAGATCGGTTCTGCCATCGAGGAGTTCCGGGACGAACTGCCCGCCCGGCGTCCGCCTCGGATGTTCCCGCACTGATTCACCGGCGCGCGAGGTGAGCGTGAACGAGTGATCGAGCGCCCCGCGTGTGCGCCGTGTGCGCCGGGCGCCACGGCGAATTGGAGCAACCGTACGGGGTCTCCAGTAGGTATGTCGCACATAGGAGTTGGGCACGCTACGCGCCGATCATGACCAAGTGCGAGAGAGGCGGGGGCGGCTGTGAGCCAACCCTTCGAACTGCCGGACTTCTACCTGGCATACCCGGCGAGACTGAACCCTCATCTGGAGGAGGCCAGGGAACACACCAAACGGTGGGCCCGCGGGATGGGGATGCTGGAGGGCTCGGGCGTCTGGGAGGAGCACGACCTCGACTCCCACGACTACGCGCTGCTCTGCGCCTACACCCACCCCGACTGCGACGGGCCGGAACTGTCGCTGGTGACCGACTGGTACGTCTGGGTCTTCTTCTTCGACGACCACTTCCTCGAGCTCTTCAAGCGCACCCAGGACCGCCCCGGCGGCAAGGCCTACCTGGACCGGCTCCCGGCGTTCATGCCGATGGACCTCTCCGTGGGCACCCCCGAGCCGACCAACCCGGTCGAGGCGGGGCTCGCCGACCTGTGGGCCAGGACGGTGCCCGCGATGTCGATGGACTGGCGGCGCCGGTTCGCCCTGAGCACCGAGCACCTGCTCAACGAGTCGCTCTGGGAACTCTCCAACATCAACATCAACCGGATCCCCAACCCGGTCGAGTACATCGAGATGCGCCGCAAGGTCGGCGGCGCGCCCTGGTCGGCCGGTCTGGTGGAACACGCCGTCGGCGCCGAGATCCCGCCCTCGGTCGCCGGCTCCCGCCCGCTGCGGGTGCTCAAGGACGCCTTCTCCGACGGCGTCCACCTGCGCAACGACCTGTTCTCGTACGAGCGGGAGACCCAGGAGGAGGGTGAGCTGAGCAACGGGGTCCTCGTCCTGGAGACCTTCCTCGGCTGCTCCACCCAGGAGGCCGCCGACTCGGTCAACGACCTGCTGACCTCGCGGATCCAGCAGTTCGAGAACACCGCCCTCACCGAACTCCCGCCGCTCTTCGCCGAGAAGGGGCTCACCCCGGACGAGTGCGCCGCCGTCCTCGCCTACGTCAAGGGCCTGCAGGACTGGCAGTCGGGCGGCCACGAGTGGCACATGCGCTCCAGCCGGTACATGAACGGTGCGAGCGCCGGCAGCGCGCCGAGCTCGTTCTCCTTCCGCCCGCAGGGCCTGGGCACCTCGGCCGTGGACCTCAAGGCGCTCGCCGGGCTGATCGGCGCCGGCCGGGCGCGCAGCTTCACCCATGTCCCCTACCAGCGGGTCGGTCCGTCCCGGATCCCCGAGTTCACCATGCCGTTCACCACCACGCTCAGCCCGCACCTGGCCAACGCCCGCCTGGGCAACCTCGAATGGGCCCGCCGGGTCCGCCTGCTCGAAGCCGACCCCGGTCTGCCCGGATCGGACGTCTGGGACGAGCAGCGGCTGACCGACATCGACCTGCCGCTCTGCGCGGCCGGCATCGACCCGGACGCCACCGTGGAGGAACTCGACCTGTCCTCGGGCTGGTTGACCTGGGGCACCTATGCGGACGACTACTACCCGGTGGTCTACGGACGCACCCGCAACCTCGCCGGTGCCAGGCAGGCCAACGAGCGGCTCTCGCTCTTCATGCCGATCGACGGCGAGCCCGTGCCCGCGCCCGTCACCGGCCTCGAACGGGCGCTGGCCGACCTCTGGCAGCGCACCGCGGGTCCGCTGGACGTCGAGGCGCGCCGCGACTTCCGCACCGCCGTCGAGGTCATGACCGAGAGCTGGCTCTGGGAGCTCGCCAACCAGTGGCAGAACCGGATCCCCGACCCGGTCGACTACCTGGAGATGCGCCGGACCACCTTCGGCTCCGAGCTCACCACCAGCCTGAGCCGGATCTCGCACGGCCGCCGGATCCCGGCGGAGATCTACCGCAGCGGCCCGATGCAGTCCCTGGAGAACGCCGCCATGGACTACGCCGCGCTGATGAACGACGTCTTCTCGTACCAGAAGGAGGTCGAGTTCGAGGGCGAGGTCCACAACGGCGTGCTGGTGGTGCAGAACTTCTTCGACTGCGACTACCCGACCGCGCTCGCCATCGTCAACGACCTGATGACCTCCAGGGTCAACCAGTTCGAGCACGTCGCCCAGCACGAACTGCCCGTCCTGTACGACGACTTCGACCTCGACGAGAAGACCCGCCGGGCCGTCGACCACTACGTGCAGGACTTCCGGTACTGGCTGGCCGGGATCAAGATCTGGCACGAGGACTGCGTCCGCTACCGCGAGGCGGACATCCTGCGGCACCGCGGTCGAGGCGGGCAGCACGTCACCGCGGCACGGCAGTTCACCGGGCCGAGCGGTCTGGGGACCTCGGCGGCGCGGGTCCTGGCCGCCTCCCTGCCGACTACTTCCGTGCGGCGTTGAGGATCTTCACCGTGGTGTGGAAGAACCGCGAAGTGCCCTGACCGCGGTACGACTTGGGGAAGGCGGTGGCCGGGTTCCCGCCCAGCCGCCCCTTCCGCAGGTGCATCACCACGAAGGCGGCGCCCGGCACCGCGCCGACGATCTCCCAGTCGCCCTTGGGGTCGCGGAGGGGGAGGACGAACTCCTCGGGCAGCGGCTCGGAGAGGAAGACCACGCACAGCCGCAGCTCCGGCGTCACCTCGACGCCGGCGAACGGGTCGGCGGCCACCAGCTCCGCCACCTCGTCCACCGTGCGCAGCATGACCGGCACCTGGTAGCCGAGCGCGGCCGCCAGGTGCTGCTCGATCCGCGCGGTCAGCGCGGCCCGGTCGCCCTCCTCGGTGCTGAAGAAGACGTTGCCGCTCTGGATGTACGAACGGACCTCCCGCAGGCCCAGCTCGGTGAAGTGCCCGCGCAGCCGCTCCATGGTGACCGTCCGCCCGCCGACGTTGATCGCGCGGAGAAAAGCAATGTAGGTCTGTGCCATCGGGCCAGTCTTGCACCGGCCACCGACAGCGCCCCGCCGCCCGGCGGCACCGGGCCGCTGAACAGCTTGAGGACAACCCAGCAGGGCGTCAGTCAGTGCCCGAGCCACGACCACCGGAATCTGAGCATCAGCATCAATGTCGGTGCCCGCTGCAAGACTGGGCACCATGGCTACCTGGCAGGATTTCGAACATGAGGCACCCGACCTGGCCCCGGCTGTCCGGGCCCGGTTCGAGGCCCACCGGCACCACGTGCTGGCCACCCTGCGCAAGGGCGGCGCGCCCAGGGTGAGCGGTACGGAGGTCCAGTTCATCGGCGCCGACCTGACCATCGGCTCGATGCCGGGCGCGGTGAAGGCCCGCGACCTCCAGCGCGACGGCCGCTTCGCGCTGCACAGCAACCCCGCCGACGAGACCATGGCGGAAGGCGACGCCAAGATCTCCGGCACCGCGGTGGAGATCCTCGACGAGGTCGAGCTCTCCGCCTACGTGTCCGATCTTCCCCAGCCCCCGCCCGGTCCGTTCCACGCCTTCCGGCTGGAGCTCACCGAGGCCGTCCTGACCACGGTGGAGGGCGACTGCCTGGTCATCCGCTCCTGGCGCCCGGGCGAGCCCGAACGCACCGTCCGCCGTCCCTGACCGCCGCCGCACGCCCACGGGGCAGCGGCCAGGGGAGCCGGAGCGCGGGCGTGCGGCGCGGGCGCCCCCGGGCCGCCGCAGGGCCTGTGGTGCGGGTCCCCGCGCCGCCGGCAGGTCCCGGTGCCCGCGCGGTGCGCCGGTTCAGCCCGGGAGCACCGAGCGCAGCGCCTCCGGCGTCCGCGCCACCACCGCGTGCCCGTCGTCCGCCGTGATGATCGGCCGCTGGATCAGGATCGGGTGCTCGGCCAGCGCGGCGATCCACCGCGCCCGGTCGGCCTCCGTCCTGCTCCACTCCCTGAGCCCCAGTTCCTTGCCCACCGCCTCGTCCACCCGGGCGATGTCCCACGGCTCCAGCGCCAGCCGCTCCAGCACCCGCTCGATCTCGGCGGCGGTCGGCGGGTCCTCCAGGTAGCGGCGGACGGTGTACTCGGCCTTGACGGCGTCCAGTTCGCTGATCGCCGTACGGCACTTCCCGCAGCGCGGGTTGATCCAGATCTCCACGGCGCAAGGGTAGCGAGCCGAGCCCGGGGACGGGCCCCGCCCCGGCGGGCCGGCCGGCCCGGCTCCGACCACCGGCGTCCGGGCCGGAATCCCTCCGATCGGGAACTCGGCGTGCCCACCGGTCAGTTGACCCGCCAGTAACCCAGTCGAAGGGAGCGTTCATGGACGGCGCGGCGATCATGGAGCAGCTGATGTCGGCGGAGGGCCGGGCCGACCCGTACCCGCTGTACGAGCTCGCCCGCAGGCTCGGGCCGGTCGTCCCCGGCGGCAGCGGACTGGCGATGGTCGTGGGGTACCGCGAGGTGCACCAGGCACTGCGCAACCCGGGCCTCGAAGTGGCCGACGCACAGCTGCGGGACCGCTGGGAGCCCGACTACACCGAGCACCCGGCCAAGCTCCTGCTCTCCCGCTCGATCCTGGAGGCCAACGCCCCGCACCACCACCGGATGCGTTCGCTGATCGCCTCGGTCTTCACCGCCCGCCGGGTCGCCGCCCTGGCGGAGCCCGTCACCGCCGCCGTGCACCGGCTGCTCGACGAGATGGCCGAGCAGGGCGCCGACGGCTCACCGGTCGACTTCATGGACGCCTTCGCCTACCGGCTCCCGGTCGGCGTGATCTGCGAGCTGCTGGGTGTCCCGGAGGCCGACCGGGCCCGGTTCCGGCCGCTCGCGGCCGACCTCACGACCGCACTGGAGCTGTTCGCCGAGGAGTCCGAACTGGCCGCCGCCGACCGGGCGGCCGAGGAACTCACCCAGTACTTCGCGCACCTCGCCGCCAAGCGCCGGGCCGACCCGCAGCCCGACCTGGTCAGCGCCCTGGTCGAGGTCGCCGGCGCCGACCCGGCCCGGCTCTCCGGCCAGGAACTGCTCGCCAACCTCGTCCTGCTGCTCGGCGCGGGCTTCGAGACCACCACCAACCTGCTCGGCAACGGCCTCGCCCTGCTGTTCGAGCACCCCGGGATCCTGGCCGCCGTCCGCGCGGGCAGCGTGGATCCCGCCCTGCTGACCGACGAGGTGCTGCGCCACGACTCGCCCGTCCAGCTCACCGCCCGGATCGCGACCGCTGAGGGCCTGCGCGTCGGTGACACCGCCGTCCCCAGGGACGGCGGCGTGTTCCTGCTGATCGGCGCCGCCAACCGCGACCCGCTCCGCTACCCGGATCCCGCCCGCTTCGACCCCACCAGAGCGGACAGCCAGCCCCTGAGCTTCGGCGGCGGCCCGCACTACTGCCTCGGCGCCCAACTCGCCCGGCTCGAATCCGCCGTCGCCCTGCCCGCCCTGCTCCGCCGCTTCCCGGCCCTCGCCCCCGCTCCTGGTGCCACCCGCCGCGACCGGCTCGTCCTGCGAGGTTTCCGCACCCTCCCGGTCACCCTCCGCTAGCCGGACCCGGAGCCTACGGCGGTCCGCGGCTCACCACTTTCGGCCCCGGGCCGGGAACGGGGTCCTCGGTCCCGGCACCCCGGGACCTCCGGGCGCGCGTTCCGGACGCCGTCTCGGCGACCATGGAAGGAGTCGTACGCCGCCTCGCCCGGCACGACACGCGGGGCGGTTCCTCGGCCGAGGAGGTCAGCCTTGACCGTGCCCGTCCGCCCCCGGTCCGCCGCACGGCAGCAGAACACAGCCGGCATCGCCGCCCGCTGGAACCTCGCCATGGCCGAGGCGGCCAAGGCACCGGGCTGGGTCCTGTCGCTGCCGATCGTCCTGATCCTCGCCGACCTGACGCTGGAGATCGCGCTGCCCAGGGACGTGGCGGCGGGGTTCCTGCTGACCGTGCTCCCGGTGGTCGTCGCCTTCGGGATGCGGCCGTTCCTCGTCGGGATCTCCACCGTCGGAGCGATCGGGCTCCAGGTACTCCTCGCCGCGGAGGCGGGCCACCTCGCCGAGAAGCACCACGTCTGGGTCTACGCGGCGACCGCCCTGGCGGGGGCGATGGGTGCCGCCCTGTCCTGGCAGCGCCTGCGCCAGGACCGCGACCTGGTCCGGGTCCGGACCATCGCCGAGACGCTGCAGCGCACCGTGCTCCGCCCGGTCCCGGCCCGGGTCGGCGGCCTGCGGGCAGCGGGTCTCTACCGCCCGGCGCAGGCCGACGTGGCGATCGGCGGCGACCTGTACGAGATCTGCGAGACCCGGTTCGGCACCCGCGTGCTGCTCGGCGACGTCCGGGGCAAGGGCCTGGACGCCGTCCGGACCGTGGCCGACGTGCTCGGCGCCTTCCGGGCGACCGCGCACGAGACCGCGAGCCTGGCGGAGGTCGCCGAGCTCCTCGACCGCTACGTCCGGCGTGCGGCCGCCGAGTACGGCGACGACGAGCTCTTCGTCACCGCCGTCCTGCTCCAGCACCACGAGGAGACCGGCCACTACGAACTGGTCAACCGCGGCCACCTGGCACCGATGCTGCTGACCCCGACCGACGTCCGGCCGGTGGACTGCCCGGAGTACCTGCCGCTCGGCCTCGGCCACCTGAGCCCCGCCCCTGCCGCGGACCGCCCCACCGGCCGGACGCCGCTGCGGCCGGGGCACACCCTGGTGCTGCTCACCGACGGCGTCAGCGAGGCCCGCGACCACACCGGCACCTTCTACCCGCTCGCCGACCGGCTGGCCGCGCTGCGCACCATCACGCCCGACGCCGTCGTCGCCTTCCTCGACCAGGACGTTCGGGCCTACGCGGGCCCGCTCACCGACGACCTCGCCGTTCTCGCCCTCAGTCCGGCCGCCCTCCCGCACTGACCGGATCCGGCCTCGGCGGCTCCGTCGCTCCGGCGGACGCACCCCGCTCATCCGGCCCGTCCCGTGAGCCTGCCGCTCCACCGGGCCCGGGGCGACCGGGTTTCCGCGAGACTGGGAGGCGTGTCCGATCCAGCCCTGATCCCGCCTCCGCCGTCCCGCCTCCCCGTCCGCATCCGCTGTCGCCGGTGCGGTCGCCTGCTCCACGATCCGGAGTCCCGCATGCTCCGCCTCGGACGCGAGTGCCGCGCCCCCGAGGCACCGGTCCACGTCGTCCCCGGCGAACAGGACCCGCTGCCGGGCCTCTGACGGACACCCGCGCGCCGACGGGGCGTCCTCGAACGACCGCCGCACCGGGCCGGGGCGGTGTGCCCGGCCGTACCGACGGCCGTGGGCCGCCGCTCCAAACGGAGCAGCGGCCCACGTGGGTGATCGGGTGACGCCGGGACCGGGACGACCGGTCGCCTACAGGTCGTAGTAGAGCTCGAACTCGTGCGGGTGCGGGCGCAGCGCGATCGGAGCGATCTCGTTGGTGCGCTTGAAGTCGATCCAGGTCTCGATCAGGTCCGGGGTGAAGACACCGCCCGCGAGGAGGTACTCGTGGTCGGCTTCCAGGGCCTCGAGGACGGCGGGGAGCGAGGCCGGGACCTGGGGTACGGAGGCGTGCTCGTCGGGGGCGAGCTCGTAGAGGTCCTTGTCGACCGGCTCCAGCGGCTCGATCTTGTTCTTGATGCCGTCCAGGCCGGCCATCAGCATGGCGGAGAAGGCCAGGTAGGGGTTGGACGAGGGGTCGGGCGCGCGGAACTCGATGCGCTTGGCCTTGGCGTTGGAGCCGGTGATCGGGATGCGGATCGCGGCCGAGCGGTTGCGCTGCGAGTACACCAGGTTCACCGGGGCCTCGAAGCCGGGGACCAGCCGGTGGTAGGAGTTCACCGACGGGTTGGTGAAGGCGAGCAGCGAGGGCGCGTGCTTCAGCAGGCCGCCGATGTAGTACCGGGCGGTGTCGGAGAGACCGGCGTAGCCCTGCTCGTCGTAGAAGAGCGGCGAGCTGTCGCTCCACAGCGACTGGTGGACGTGCATGCCGGAGCCGTTGTCCCCGAAGATCGGCTTGGGCATGAAGGTGGCGGTCTTGCCGTTCCGCCAGGCGACGTTCTTGATGATGTACTTGAACAGCATCAGGTCGTCGGCGGCGTGCAGCAGGGTGTTGAACTTGTAGTTGATCTCGGCCTGTCCGGCGGTGCCCACCTCGTGGTGCTGCCGCTCGACCTGCAGCCCGGCGGCGGCCAGTTCGAGGGACATCTCGGCGCGCAGGTCGGCGAAGTGGTCGACCGGCGGGACCGGGAAGTAGCCGCCCTTGTACTTGACCTTGTAGCCGCGGACGTCGCCCTCGGCGGACCCGGTGTTCCAGGCCCCCGCCTCGGAGTCGATGTGGTAGTACGAGGCGTTGGCGCTGGTCTCGAAGCGGACCGAGTCGAAGACGTAGAACTCGGCCTCGGGCCCGAAGTAGGCGGTGTCGGCGATGCCGGACGAGGCGAGGTACGCCTCGGCCTTCTTGGCCACGTTGCGCGGGTCGCGGCTGTAGGCCTCGCCCGTGATCGGGTCCTGGATGAAGAAGTTGATGTTGAGGTGCTTGTCGGCGCGGAACGGGTCGAGGCGGGCCGTGCTGAGGTCCGGCACCAGTGCCATGTCCGACTCGTGGATGGCCTGGAAGCCCCGGATCGACGAGCCGTCGAACATCAGGGTCTCGTCCGGGTCGAACGTCGAGGCGGGCACCGAGAAGTGCTGCATGACACCCGGCAGGTCGCAGAACCGGACGTCGATGAACTTGATGTCGTTGTCCGAGATGTACTGCTTCACTTCGGCGGCGTTGTTGAACATCCATCCTCCTCAGCGTGCGGATTGGTGGCTCACCATAGGGAGAGGCCGTTTCCGACCGGTGACTCCACCGTTTCCTGAATGTTAACCACCCGCGTGCCGCAGGCGGCAAAGCCGGACGGTTACGGGCAAAACGCTTCTCCGGTGCGGCCCCCGTCCGCCAAGTGGTCTGGACCACTGAACGGGCCCGGCGACACGCGATTCACCCACACGGGTTGCCGACGGGGGAGGGGGCCGAAGATCGGCCGCCCTGCCCGGATAGTGTGGATTCGTGGACACCAGAGAAGCGTTGGGATCGTGGATCGACGGCCCGAAGGCCGCCGCCGAGAAGATGGGCGCAGACTTCGGGTACCGCGGCGAGCGCCTCGGCCTGCCCGAGGAGGGCCCGGGATCGCTGGCCCGCCCCGGCCGCCGGATCGGCGCGCTGTTCGTCGACGGCTGGCTCTGCAGTCTGATCGCCTATGGGCTGCTCGCCCGCGGCGACCAGTCCGAGGCCAACCTGTGGACCACGCCGCTGTTCTACGGCGTGACCGTGCTGCTGCTGGCCACCGCCGGGACCACGGTCGGCAAGCGGCTGTTCGGCCTGCGGGTGGTCCGCCTCGACGGCAGCCGCGCGACCATCCCCCAGGTCCTGCTGCGCACCCTGCTGCTCTGCCTGGTGGTGCCGGCACTGGTCTGGGACCGCGACACCCGGGGGCTGCACGACAAGGCCGTCGGCACCGTCGAGGTGCGGGTCTGACCCGTCTCCGGGCCTGACCCGTCGGGTCCCGCCGCCGGGTCCGGCCGCCGGGGTCCGGTCCCGTGGACGGCCCGGCCCCTCCGGAGAAGTCAAACGGCCCCGCCACGAGTATCGCTCGCGGCGGGGCCGTGGTGTGTCGAGGGGGAGCGGCGGCTCAGCGGGCCTGGCCGCCCTTGGGCATCCGGGCGCCCTTGGGCATCGGGCCCTTGGGGATCGGCGCCTTGGAGAGCAGGTCGCCCAGCGCGCGCAGCCGGTCGTTGGTCTCGGTGACCTGCGCCGGGGTGATCGAGCGCGGCATCCGCATCAGGTGGATCTGCAGCTTCTTGAGCGGCACCTCGCCCTCGCCGTCGCCGACCATGATGTCGTGCACCGGGATGTCGCCGACGACCTTGGCCATCTTCCGCTTCTCGGCGGCCAGCAGCGGGCGGACCCGGTTCGGGTTGCCCTCACCGATCAGCGCGATGCCGGGACGGCCCACGGCGCGGTAGACCGCGTCCTGGTTGCGGGTGACGGCAACCGGGGTCGGGTTGGCACTCCAGCCGCGCCGGATGTTGTTCAGCACGGCCGCCACCGCACCCGGCTGGCCCTCCATCTGCCCGAACGCGGCCCGCTCGGCGCGGCGTCCGAAGACGATCGCCATCGCCAGGAAACCGACGATGAAGCCGAGAATGCCCAGGTAGATGGGGTGGTCGATCGCAAAGCCGATGGCGAGGAACACGCCGAAGGTGATGAGGCCGACGCCTGCGATGATCAGGCCGATCTTGGTGTCGACCTTCTTGGTCATTTGGTACGCCAGGCGGATCTGCTTGAGTCGCCCAGGGTTGCCGGATGTTTCCGTCGCCATAACGCTCATGGTACGTGGCAGGACCGGGGGATATCCAAGGGTGCCCCCCACCGGATCACCGCGTCCGGGCCCGGCCGGTGGCATTCAGCGGTATCCGGCGGCCTTCGGGCCGTTCGGCCCACTCAGGCCGGACGGCGGGACCCTTCGGCGGGACCGCCGGGACCACCGGGCAGCGCGGGGTCGCCCTCCCGGTCCGCCGCGTACCGGCGGTTCTCGCAGACGGCCGCCCAGGCGTTCAGCCGGGCCTGCTGCCGTCCACCCGCGAGCAGCACGCTCTCGGCGAGGCGCAGGGCGCCGCCGACCGAGCGGACCTCGCGCACCCGGGTGAGCTTTCCGATGCGTACCTGCATGCCGAGCACTTCCCTCGTCGCGATACGGATTGGACGGTCCCATCCTGACCGGCCGGTGTTACCGTCCGGTGAGCTGACCGTCAATGTCAGATGAAAGCAGAGTCCGGCGGTGGCGGCGCCGTGGACACCGCGGCGGGGTGAGCGTGTCGCTCACCCCGCCGGTGTCCGGATCCCTGCGGGAGATCAGACGGCCGCCTGCGCGCGGTGCTCCAGCGCCTGGCGGTAGAGCCGTCCGGCCCGGTAGGAGGAACGCACCAGCGGGCCCGACATGACGCCGGCGAAGCCGAGCTCCTCGGCCTCCTCCTGGAGCTCCACGAACTCCTGCGGCTTCACCCAGCGCTCCACGGGGTGGTGGCGCAGCGAGGGACGCAGGTACTGGGTGATGGTGATCAGCTCGCAGCCGGCGCCCACCAGGTCGGCCAGCGCCTGGCTGACCTCCTCGCGGGTCTCGCCCATGCCCAGGATCAGGTTGGACTTGGTCACCAGACCGGCCGCGCGGGCCTGGGTGATGACGTCCAGCGAGCGCTCGTAGCGGAAGGCCGGGCGGATCCGCTTGAAGATCCGGGGAACCGTCTCGACGTTGTGCGCCAGCACCTCGGGGCGGGAGGAGAAGACCTCGGCCAGCTGCTCGGGCACCGCGTTGAAGTCCGGGATCAGCAGCTCGACGCCGGTCGCGCCGCCCTCGCGCCCGGCGGTCATCGCGTGCACCTGGCGCACCGTCTCGGCGTACAGCCAGGCGCCGCCGTCCTCCAGGTCGTCACGGGCGACACCGGTGATGGTGGCGTAGTTGAGGTCCATGGTCACGATGGACTCGGCGACCCGGCGCGGCTCGTCCCGGTCGAACTCGGCGGGCTTGCCGGTGTCGATCTGGCAGAAGTCGCAGCGGCGGGTGCACTGGTCGCCACCGATGAGGAAGGTCGCCTCGCGGTCCTCCCAGCACTCGAAGATGTTCGGGCAGCCGGCCTCCTGGCAGACCGTGTGCAGCCCCTCCTTCTTCACCAGCGACTGAAGGGCGTTGTACTCCGGGCCCATCTTCGCCCGGGTCTTGATCCACTCGGGCTTCCGCTCGATGGGGGTCTCGCTGTTGCGGACCTCCAGGCGGAGGAGCTTCCTGCCGTCGGGCGCGACAGCGGACACGTGCGACTCCTAGAACTAGACGGGTACCACCAGGGTACGCCTGTGCTTGTATGGCTTGTGCCGAGCCTGTGCCCCGCATTCGCAGGGCAACAGCGCACGGACCGGGGAGATTCCCGGCGCAGCGGCCGGGTTCAGCGGGCGAACGCGGGCTCCGGGAGCTCCGCGAAGACCTCCCCGAGACGCTTCTCGACCACCGGCAGCGCCTCGCCGACCCCGAAGTCCCGGCCCAGCTCGGAGGTGACCGAGGCCACCCCGGCGTCCCGGATCCCGCACGGCACGATGCGGTCGAACCATGTCATGTCGGGGTTGCAGTTGAGCGCGAAGCCGTGCATCGTCACGCCCCGTGCGACCCGCACGCCGATCGCCGCCAGCTTGCGGTCGTCACCGCGCTGACCGGCGTTGGACGGCGCGTACTCGGGACCGGCCAGCCGGGGGTCGATCCCCAGCGGCAGACCCATCCGCAGCGTCAGCTTGCCGATCTCGACCACCTGCGACGGGTCCACCACCGCGTCCGGGATCGTCTCGCCCAGCACCCACACCCCGCTGCGGCCCTCGACCCGCGTGGTCTCCAGGCCGAAGTCGGCGCAGGAGCGGATCAGCGCCTCCTCGAGCCGGCGCACGTACGCGACCACGTCGATCGGGTCCGGCAGCTTGACGATCGGGTAGCCGATCAGCTGCCCGGGACCGTGCCAGGTGATCTCGCCGCCGCGGTTGACCTCGACCACCGGGGTGCCGTCCAGCGGACGGTCCTCCGGGTTGGTGCGCTTGCCCGCGGTGTACACCGGCAGGTGCTCCAGCAGCAGCACGGTGTCCGGGATCTCGTCCGCGACCCGGAGAGCGTGCAGGCGCTGCTGCTCGGCCCACGCCTCCTCGTACGGCACCGAGCCCTCGCCGATGCCCATCCGCACGAACCGTACGTTCTCGCTCACCGCTGCTCCTTGCCAGGCGTTCGAGACCAACCCGGCTAGCGTACGCCTGACCGGGTGATACCCGGCTGCGCGGGGTGAACCGCCAGGGGGTGCGGAACCGTCCGTACCGGGGGCGGTGGCCCCCGGCGGAGCGGCCCGGCGGAACGGTCCCCCGCCGCCGTCAGCTCTCGGCGAGGAGCTGCAGGCGCAGCGCCAGCTGCAGCTCCAGCGCCCGCTCGGGGTGGTCCCAGTCGTGGCCGAGCAGCACCCCGATCCGGTCCAGGCGCTGCACCACGGTGTTCACGTGGACGTGCAGCTCGCCCTTGGCCCTGGTCAGGCTGCCGCCGCAGTCGAAGTACGCGCGCAGGGTGCGGACCAGCTCGGTGCCGCGCCGGGCGTCGTAGTCGAGCAGCGGTCCGAGCGTGCTCGCCACGAACCCGTCGACCCGGTGGCCGTCACCCAACAGGACGCCGAGGAATCCCAGGTCGGCGGCCGAGGCGCCGTCGCCGACCCGCCCGAGCACCCGCAGCGCCCGCACGCACCGCACCCCCTCCGCGTACGAGGCGGCCAGCGCGACCGGCCCGGTGGCGACCCGTCCCGCACCGACCGTGACCGGCGCGCCGAGCAGCCCGGCCAGCCGGTCGGCGGCCTGCGCCGCCCGGTGCCCGGGGGAGTGCGCGCCGTCCTCGGGGAGCAGCAGGACCACCGAATCGCCGTGCTCGGCGCAGACGCCCCTGGTCCCGAAGAGGTGGCGGACGGCGGCGCCGGCCAGCCGGGCGCGCTCCTCGGGGGCGCTCTCGGCGACCAGCACCAGGTGCGGGCGGGCGAGGTCGACGCCCAGCCGGCGACCACGGGCGGTGAGCCCGGCGGGGTCGCGGTCCGGTGCGGTGAGCAGGTCGGCGAGGAGTTCACCGCGGACCCGGTTCTCGGTCTCGGCGACCGAGCGGCGCAGCAGCAGGAGCAGGGCGGTGACCACGGCGGCCCGTTCGAACAGGCGGCGGTCGGCGTGGTCCAGGTCGGGTCTGCCGTGCAGCAGCAGGCTGCCGAGCGGCTCCTGGCCGGCCAGCACGGCACAGACCCAGCCCGCCCCGTGCGGCACCGCGCGGCCCTCGGCCCGGGAGGCCGCCACCGCCTCGGCCGGACCCGCCTCGGCCCGGCCGCGGCCCGCCAGCCGGTTGCCCTCGGCGTCGCGCACGGTGACCTCACCGCCCAGCAGGGTGGCCACCTCGGCGGCCACGTCGGGCACCTCGGCACCGCGCAGGACCAGGTCGGTGAGCCGGTCGTGGGCCTGCTCGGCCCGCTGGACGGCGGCGGCGTGGGCCTGGATGACGGCGTTGGCGGCGTTCAGCCCGGCCAGCGCCGCCCGGGTGTCGGCGAGCGCCTTCGCGGTGTCCAGGGCGATGGCGGCGTGCGCGGCGAGCGAGCACAGCAGCGCGACCTCGTCGGGGGAGAACGCGCGCGGGGTGCGGTCGGCGGCGAACAGCACCCCGATCACCTGGCCGCCGAGCAGCAGCGGTACCCCGATGATCGCCACCAGGCCCTCGTCGAGCACACCCGCGTCGATCCGGCCGGTGTGGCGGAAGCGTTCGTCGGTGCGGTAGTCGGGCGTCGCGTAGGGGCGGGCGGTCTGCGCGACCAGGCCGCCCAGGCCGTCGCCGAGGCTCAGCCGCAGGGTCTGGAAGAGGACCGAGACCGATCCGTCGGTGACCCGCATGTACGTGTCCCCGGCGGCGGGGTCGGGCAGCGTGAGGTAGGCGGTGTCGGTGCCGAGCAGCATCCGGGCCCTGCGGACGATCGCCTGCAGGACCGAGTCCAGGTCCCGGGAGGCGGCCAGGTCGCCCGCGGTGTCGAAGAGCGCGGTCAGTTCGGCCTCCCGGCGCCGGTGCTGACGCAGGGTCCGGTGGACGCGCATGGCCTGCCAGGTGGCCTCGTCGATCTCGGCCAGTACGTCGGCGGGCGCGTCCTGCCGCCGGGCCTCGGCCAGGACCTCGGCGAAGTCCTCGGCGGCGGCGCCGGACGCGAGCAGGTCGAGCAGTCTGCGCAGCGCCGGGGCGGGACTGGTGTGGGGGTCGTCCATGGTGCGGGCCATCGTGCCAGTTCCACCCCTGACGGGAAACGCTCGAATCCGATCGGTCGGACGGCCCCGCCGCGGGCCCCGGCGGTGCGGGTTCCGTCCCGGACCGGCCACGGCCCCTTCGGCCGCGAGGCGGTGACCAGCGGTCAGTGCGCGGTCCAGCCGCCGTCCACGGGCAGGCTCGTACCGGTGATGTAGCCGGCGTCGGGGGAGCACAGCCAGACGGCCACCCGGGCCACCTCCGCGGGCTCGATCAGGCGCTTGACCGCGGTGCGGTCCAGCATGATCCGCTCCACCACCTCGTCCTCGCGGATGCCGTGCGCCAGTGCCTGGGCGGCGATCTGCCGCTCCACCAGGGCGGTGCGGACGTAGGCGGGGTTGATGCAGTTGCTGGTCACGCCGTACGGGGCGCCCTCCAGGGCGACCGTCTTGCTCAGGCCCTCCAGGCCGTGCTTGGCCGCCACGTACGCGGACTTGAAGGCGCTGGCCCGCAGGCCGTGCACGGAGGAGATGTTGACGACCCGTCCCCACCCCTGCCGGTACATGTGCGGCAGGGTGCGGCGCAGGATCCGGAACGGGGCCTCCACCATCACCCGCTGGATCAGCGTGAACCGCTCCGGCGGGAACTCGTGCAGTGGCGCGACGTGTTGCAGGCCCGCGCTGTTGACGACGATGTCCGCGTCGTCCGGCAGCGCGTCCACGGCCGCCGGGTCGGCGAGGTCGGTGACGTGGGCCGACCCGCCGATCCGCCCGGCGAGTTCCTCGGCCGGTCCGGCCGCCAGGTCGACGACGCGGACCCGGGCGCCGGCCTCGGCGAGGGCCTCGGCGCAGGCCCGGCCGATGCCGGAGGCGGCGCCGGTGACCAACGCCGTACGGCCGTCGAGCGGGCGGGGTGAAGTGGTGTCCATGGCCGAGAACGCTAGGAACGCGCGGCCTGCGCTCCTATGTGCTCGAACGCCACAGAATCCGGCCGAAGAGTGGTGTCGAACGCCATGGGACAGAAATGGACACAGTCACGCTTTCACCCAAACACGTTCAGCCCCACCTTCCTCACAATGGGCGCCACTGAGTCACCCGTTCGGAGGATTGGCCGCCCAGATCCACCCATAGCGGCAAAATGCTCGCTACATTCACGCCGACTCCTGACAGGGGGCGCCGCTCCGGGCACCGGGGTATCGGTGCGGCGCTAGAGAGGTGTTGAGACGGACATGCCCCAGAGGCCTGCAACCGACAGCCCGACGACGTACGGACAGCTCGACCCGCACCACGTGCCGGCCGGGACACCACCGCACGCCACCGACCATGGTCAGACCGACGGTCAGACCGACGCCTTTCTGACCACCGACGGCTTCCCGCCCACCGGGGCTGCCCAAGTCGCCGTCCAGGCCGCCCAGGGAGCGCACGCCGCCCACGGCGCCGACCGCACCCAGAATCCGCGCCTCGCCGCCCTGATCGAGGAGGCCGGTTTCTCGCACGCCGGCCTCGCCCGTCGGGTCGACCAACTGGGCCTGGAGCACGGGCTGGACCTGCGCTACGACAAGACCTCCGTGACCCGTTGGCTGCGCGGCCAGCAGCCACGCGGAGCCACCCCCGCGCTGATCGCCGAGGTCTTCACCCGCCGCCTCGGCCGCCGCTTCTCCGCCCAGGACATCGGCCTGGACGCCTGCGCCCCCGTCTACGCCGGGCTCGAATTCGCCGAGACCCCGCAGGAGGCCGTGGACATCGTCGCCAGCATGTGGCGCAAGGACAACGGCCCGCAGTCCGAGCTGCGCCGGATCGCCTTCACCCCGGCCGGTCTGGTGGTCCCGAGCCGGGACTGGCTGATCGGCCGCACCGACGAGCGGGTCGCCCGGGACGGCTCCGTGCCGAGCACCGAGCCCGCCGCCCGGCCGGCGGGCTCCGGAGCCCGCCCGGGGGCGTCCGCCACCCCGGCCCAACCCGCCGTCCCGGCCCAGCTGTCGGCCCAGGCGCCGCTGGTCAGGGTGCCGGCCCAGAGCCGCGGGTCGGCCGGCCTGGCCCGGGTGCCCGGCACCGATCCCGGCGAGTCGGCCGCCCGAGAGCAGCGGCCGGCGCTGCGGGTCGGCCGGGGCGACATCGCGGCGATCCGCGCCGTCGGGGACCTCTTCCGCGCCCTCGACCAGGCGTACGGCGGCGGCCACGCCCGGCAGGCGCTGGTCCGGTACCTGGAGAGCGAGGCCGAGCCGATGCTGCGCGGCCGGTACGGCGAGCAGATCGGCCGGGCCCTGTTCGGTGCGGTCGCCGATCTCACCCGGCTGGCCGGCTGGACGTCCTTCGACATCGCCGCGCACGGCCTCGCCCAGCGGTACTTCGTCCAGGCGCTGCGCCTCTCGCAGGCGGCGGGGGACCGCGTGCTCGGCGGCCACGTCCTCACCACCATGAGCCAGCAGGCCGTCCACCTGGGTCACAGCCGGGAGGCCATCCAGCTCGCCAGGGTCGCCCAGCAGGGCGTCGGCACCGCCGCACCACCGACGGTCCAGGCCCTGATGCACGCGGCCGAGGCGCGCGGCCACGCCCTGGTCGGGGACGTCCGCTCCTGCACCACCGCCATGGTCCGCTGCGAGCGCGCCCTGGGCACCGCCCGTCCCGGCGACGACCTGCCCTCCTGGGCCCGCTACTTCGACGAGGCCCAACTGGCCGACGAGTTCGCCCACTGCTACCGGGATCTCCAGCAGTGGCGCCCGTCCGCCCAGAACGCCGAGAAGTCCCTCCGGCTGCGGGCCCCGGCCTTCGCCCGCAGCCGGATCTTCTGCCGGATGGTCCTCGCCACCGCCCGCCTCGGCATGGGTGACGTGGACGACGCCTGCGGCATCGCCGGCGAGTCCCTGCGCGCGGCGGGCGAGATGCGCTCGGCCCGCACGGTCGAGTACCTCCGCGACTTCCACCGCCGCCTGGCCCCCTACCGGGTCAGCCAGGCCGCCCGGTCCTTCGAGGAGGCCGCCCGCCAGGCCGGCGTCATCTGACCACCCTGATCCGGGGCGGCAGCGGACGGGCGCGCGGCCGCACGGGAGCGGACGGCCGCACGGCGGCGGGCCGGCGGTGCGCCGACGATCGGCAGCCCGGCTGACGCTCGGGCCGGCATCCTGGCACGGACTCGGCGCCGTACCGCGAGGCCGTACCGCCGTGTACCTCCGGGCAGTGTGCCTGCGTCTACGCCACCGCCTGCGCCGTCGCCGTCTTGGGCTCCCCGCCGCCGACCCGGACTACCCGTCGCCGTCGCGGCCCCGGCCTACGCCGCCGCCTCGGCGGCCTGCGAGGCCATCGGCACCCGAAGGTCCCGCAGCACGGCCTGGGCCGCCCGCCGCCCCGAGACCAGCGCGCCCTGCACGGTACTGGTGTCCCGGTGGTCACCGCAGGCGTACAGCCCGGCCAGCAGGCGCACCGGGCGCCGGAAGTTGTGCGGCGGCGGCATCGCCGGTACGGCGTCCGGGATGTGGCGGACACTCAGGAACTCCCAGCCCGAGGTGGACGTCCCGTACAGGTCCGCGAGCCGGCGCCGCACCAGGGGCTCGTACCCGGCGGGGCCGCCGGGCTCGAAGCTGCGCCGGCCGAGCACGGTGGTGGCGATCAGCGCGCGTCCCAGCGGCGCGTACGAGGGGTCCACCTCGCTCAGGACCAGTGAGTGCGAGAGCACCGGCCGGCCGCCGGGCCGGTCGGCGTCGAGCAGCAGGACGGCTTCGCCCAGGGGCGAGTGGTCGGCCGCGTGGTAGTAGGTGGTCACCGGGTGGAAGTCCGGCATCCGCAGGCCGGGCAGCAGGGTGGCCGCCGACTGGGCGTCGGTGGCGAGCACCACCGCGCGGGCGGCGATGCGTCCGTGACCGGCGGTGTCGACGCCGTCGGCGGCGATCGTGGTGACCCGGACGCCGAGCCGGACGGTCCCGGCCGGGAGCCGTTCGGCCAGCTGTGCGGGCACCGCGCCGATGCCGGCGGCGGGCAGACAGAGCCGCCCGCGCGCGTAGGAGCGCAGGACCAGGTCGGCGACCCGGCTGCTGGTGCCGAGGCCGGGGTCGCTGAGCAGGGCGCCGAGCAGCGGGCGCAGGAAGCCGTCCACCGTGCGGGGCGCCAGACCACGGTCGGCCAGGGCGCGGGCGGTGGTGGTCTCCGGCCTGGCCAGCAGGCGCGGCACGGGTGTGACGGCGAGCCGGCCGAGGGTGGCGCCGAGCCTGGCCTTGTCGAGCGGGCTGCCCAGCGGGCCCCGGGCGGCGGCCTGCCGGGCGGCGGTCTGCTGCGGGTCGCCGACTCGGTAGCGGCGGCCTCCGCTGTGCACCAGGACGCCGGGGGCGAGTGGGCGCAGCTCCAGGCGGTCCAGGTCGAGGCGGCGGCGCGGCTCGGGGAAGTCGGTGTTCAGCAGGTGGCCGCCGTTGTCCAGGCGGAAGCCGTCGAGCTCCCGGGTGGCCGTCCGGCCGCCGATCCGCTCGGTCGCCTCCAGGACCTGGACGGTCAGGCCCCGGCCGGTGAGCGCGTGCGCGGCGGCCAGTCCCGCGAGCCCGGCGCCCACGACGACGACGTCCGGGTCGGACTGCCGGCGGGTGCGACGGGTGAAGTCATGTGCGGGCACGAGTGTGCTCCCTCCTGATTCCGGGGGGACCGGCCGACGCGGGCAAACGGGCTGCCGGGACACGGTCCGACGATGTGATGCCCCGTCAGTGTGCCGATCAGGCAGAGAAATTCGTTCGAATCGGGGGCCTTGGCAGGCATCGGCGGCATGGTGCGGGGCACGGTCACGGACTGTGCGCCGGAACGGAGCGTTCCCCGGCTCGGCGGGCGCGCACGGTCACCAGGGGCGTACAGCGCGCCGCCCGGATGCCACCGTGCGCCCCCTCCATCCGCCCCGACCGCCGCCCGGCGTACGCCCCTTCGACCTCTCCCGTGCGGTAGGACCGCCGGGCGGGGCGGGGCCCGTCGGCCGCCGGGCCGGTCGACCACGCGCATCCGCAGCATCCGGAGCCCCGCCGGCCACATGCCCCCGAGTCGTCGCACGGCTGACGCCGGAATCCCGGCTCTCCCGCGGGCCTGAGCCGGACGCCCCCGGTGCGCCGCCCGACGGCCGGGTCCGGCGGAGCCCCGCCCCGACGCAGGGGCGTCGGCCGGCCGGGTTTCCGCCCCGACGCCCGGTCCGCCGCCGGCCGGCCGAGTTCCCGTCCGGGCGTCGGGAGCGCCGCCTAGAGTGCCGCGCGGACGGCCGAGTCCACGTCCCGGTGCTGGAAGCGGAACCCGGCGTCGAGGAGGCGCTTGGGCAGCACGCGGTGGCTGCCGACGACCTCCACCGCCATGTCGCCGAGGGCCAGCCGCAGCGCGGCCTCCGGGACGGGGAACGGTGTCGGCCGCCCGAGCACCCGGCCCATCGCCTCGGTCAGCCGCCGGTTGGTGACCGGCTCGGGACCGGTCAGGTTGAACGGGCCGCTCAGGTCCTCCCGGTCGATCAGGAACCGCAGTGCCGCGACCTCGTCCGCCAGCGAGATCACCGCCCAGTACTGGTCGCCCGAGCCCAGCCGCCCGCCGAGCCCGAGCCGGAAGAGCGGGAACAGCCGCCCGCCCGCGCCGCCCTTCGCCGAGAGGACGAGTCCGGTGCGGGCGTACGCCACCCGGATCCCGGCGTCCTCGGCGGGCCTGGCGGACGCCTCCCACTCGACGCAGACCTGGGACAGGAAGTCCTCCCCGGGGGGTGCGTCCTCGTCGATGACCCGGTCTCCGGTCTGTCCGTAGTAGCCGACGGCGGAGGCGTTCACCAGGACCCGGGGCGGCTGCTTCGCCTCGACGAGGGCGGCGACGACGGTCTCGGTCCCGAGCACCCGGCTCTCCCGGATCTCCTGCCGGTAGTCCTCGGTCCAGCGGCGGTCGCCGACCCCGGCGCCTGCCAGGTTCACCACGGCCTCGACGCCGTCGAGGCCCGCCCGGTCGATCTGCATCAGATGCGGATTCCAGCCGACCCCGATCGTGCCGTCCGACTGCCTGCCGGTCCTCGCCCGGTGGCGGACCAGCCGTACCACCTCGTGCCCGTCCGCCAGCAGGGAGCGGACGAGAGCCGAACCGATCAGACCCGTGGAACCTGTCACCGCGATACGCATGGGGCCATCGTGCCAGGTCGGAAATCCGTGGTCGGGGAGCCACCCGCTGAATAGCATGTCGGCCATGCGACCTGACGGCGTGACCATACGGCGAGCACTGAGCGAGGACGGGCCGCAGCTCGTCGCCATCGACCGCGCGGCCTGGTCCTGGATCAGCGACGTGTCGCCACGGCCCGCCGAGGACGCGGAGTTCTTCGACGAGCGCCGCACTCCCGAGCAGTGCCTGGTCGCCGAGTCCGACGGTGTCGTCGTCGGCTACATCCGGCAGGTGCCGCCCACGCCGTTGGCCACCAACCTGCACATCCGCCAGATCCAGGGGTTCGCGGTCCTGCCCGCGTCCCGGGGCCGGGGCGTCGGGGCGCGGCTGATCGACGCTGCGCTCGCCGCCGCCCGTGCCGATGGGATCCGCCGGATGACCCTGCGCGTGCTCGGCCGGAACGCCTCCGCCCGGCGGCTCTACGAACGGGCCGGTTTCACGGTGGACGGCATCCTGCCGGAGGAGTTCCACCTCGACGGCGAGTACGTGGACGACGTGCTGATGGGGCGCAGCCTGCTCGACCACGACCGCGACTGAGCCCCGGGTCGGCGACTGGACACCGGGCTCGCGCCGGACCCGGCCATGGCGACAAGTGCGTTGTAAATGTTGCTGTTTGATGGTGGGCCAGTCAGCACTCCGCAAGGCATCTGCCGGGTCCGGGTGCCGACGGGTACGGTACGGTACGTGAGCGACTCGACTCCTCCGGGCCGGCGCCCGGAGTCCGGGCCCGGTCCACGTGGCGGCGCGCCGGAGCCCCGGCAGGACGGCGGTGCGCGGTCCGCGACGCCCGTGCCCGTGCCCGAGCCGTGCTCCGCGGACGCCCCGCCCCGGCCCCAGGGTGGTTCGGGGCCGCCCGCACCCCCGTTGGCCCCGCCGTCCTCCGGGAGGGGCGGGCCGCTCCAACCGCCCGGCGCGGCAGCGCCGTTCAGCAATCCGGCGGATCCGACTCCGGGAGATCCGACTCCGTCTCATCCGGGCCGGGCGCATCCGCGGTCCGAGGGCACCCGGAGGTTCCACGGCGGGTTGATCATCGGTTTGGTGATCGCCGTCTTCGCAGCCGCGGCCGTCACCGGACTGGTCTGGATCGGTCCGGACCCGGACGAGGACGACGACAGCGCAGCAGCTCCGCCACCCGGTCCCACCGTGCGGCACGGCCTGCCGGGCCGGCAGGAGGCGGATACCGGTCCGGCCGCCGCCGCCCCCGTCGGTCCGGACGGTGCCGCAAGGGACTTGGCGCACGGCTGGCGCGTCCCACTGCCTCCCGGCTGGACCTCCGACCGGCACGACCGGGACGTCGCCGTCCATCTCTCCACGGCCCCGTACCCCTGTGCGGACCCGGCGGGCTGCATGCGCGGCAGCTTCGGCATCGATGCGGTCCCGGTGGACGGTACCGACGCGATGACGGTCGCCCGTTCGGTGATGGCGGACGCCGCACCCGAGCTCTTCGGCGACCTCGCCGCGCACCAGGAACTCCCCTCCGGGCCGGTCACGGTGGCGGGCGGTCGGGGCTTCGCCGAGCGCTGGCACGTGGTCCCGAAGCAGGGCGTCCAGGGGTACGTCCTGGTGGTGACCGTCCCGGCCCGGGGCGGCGGCTTCACCGTGCTGACCGGATCGGTGGACGACCACCCGCAGGCGCCGAAGCCGGTCGTGCTCGACCGGATCGTCCAGGGCATCAGGGGTGACTCGGGTGCGTGGGGCAGCTCGGGCGCCGGGCGTGGTGCGGGCATCTGAGACCGGTCCTGCCGTCCTCAACGTCCGTAGTGGTCCCACAACTTGGGGAACCGTTTCGCCATGAGAGCGGGGTCATCGAAGTCGAACGGCGTGCCCTCGGGCCGGCGCGGCTGTTCGATCCCGAGCTCGGGCAGCGGCAGGCCGGTGAGCTGTTCGTGCGCCTCGTCGGCGGCGTAGCCGAGGTCCTCGGCCTCGCCGTCCTCCTCCTCGTCGAAGTCCGGCACCAGCTCCGCCAGGTCGTCCGGCTGGTGCAGCGCGCCCTCGAACACCTCCCGGCCCTGGCCGATCAGCCAGCACCGGAAGTAGTCGAAGGTGTCCTCCGAGGCGCCACCGAGCAGCAGGTGCGCGGCGGCCCACAGATCGGTGCGGTAGGCGCGTTGGAAGCGGGCCTCGAAGAGCCGCGCGAAGTCGAGCACATCGTCGGGTGTCAGCTGCACGAGCCGCTCGACCAGTGCCTCGGCCTGGTCGTCGGGGTCGCCGTCGGCCGCGTCCCGGGTCTCGTCGATGAGCTGCCAGAAGTCCGTCTCGTACATCACCGCTCCAGCATCGCCGGTCGCCAGGGCGAATGCATGCGTTGACGCCTGTGCGGAGTGGCGTGTACAACCGGCGGAGCCCGGACGGCCCACGGGCTTCGCCGGTGACCGCCCGTACCGGGCGCACCCGGCGCGGCAGCTCCCGGCGTCACCGTCACATCGTCACCGCCGCCCGCCGCCCGCCGCACTGCGGCCGCGGCCGGGGCGCGGCCCTGGGCCGTCCCGAACCGCGTCCGCGCCGTCACCCGGGCGCACGCCGTACCCGGCCGGGAGCCGTTCGCCGTGTGCACGAAGGGCTGTGCCCCGTTCCGCACGCGGTGAACGCGGCGGAACGGGGCACAGCCACCTGCGGCAGTCAGCCGATCAGAGACCGATCAGAGGCCGAGGTCGCCCTCGAAGGCGCCCTCTTCCAGGCGGGCCTTGACCGTGGCCAGGAAGCGGGCGGCGTCGGCGCCGTCCACGATCCGGTGGTCGTAGGACAGGGCCAGGTAGACCATGTCGCGGATCGCGATGGTCTCGCCGAGCTCCGGGTGGCTGATGACCACCGGGCGGCGCACGGTGGCGCCGATGCCCAGCATGCCGACCTGCGGCTGGTTCAGGATCGGGGTGTCGAACAGCGCACCGCGCGAACCGGTGTTGGTCACCGTGAAGGTGCCGTTGGCCAGCTCGTCCGGCTTCAGGCCACCGTCGCGGGTGCGGGCGGCGAGGTCGGCCACCTTCTTCGCGATACCGGCGATGTTGAGGTCACCGGCGCCGTGGATGACCGGGACGAACAGGCCCTTCTCGGTGTCCACCGCGATGCCGACGTTCTCGACGTCGTGGTAGGTGATCGAGTCGTCCTCGTTGACCCGGGCGTTCACGACCGGGTGCACCTTGAGCGCCTCGGTGGCGGCCTTGACGAAGAACGGCATCGGCGAGAGCTTGACGCCCTCACGCTGCAGGAAGCTGTTCTTGGCCTTGGCACGCAGCTGCATGATGCGCGTGACGTCCACCTCGACCACGGTGGTCAGCTGGGCCGAGACCTTCAGCGACTCGACCATGTGCTTGGCGATCGCCTTGCGCACGCGGGTCATCGGAACGGTCTGGCCACGCAGCGGGGACGGCGCGGCGGCAGCGGCCTTCGGAGCGGCCGGAGCGGCGGCAGCGGCGACCGGAGCCTTGGCGGCCTCGGCGGCGGCCAGGACGTCCTGCTTACGGATACGGCCGCCGACACCGGTGCCGGTGACGGAGGAGAGGGCCACGCCGTGCTCGGCCGCGAGCTTGCGGACCAGCGGGGTGACGTAGGCGTCCGAGCTGTCGGCAGCCGGGGCGGCCGGAGCGGCAACCGGAGCCGGGGCGGCAACGGGGGCCGGGGCAGCCGGGGCAGCGGCAACCGGAGCCGGGGCGGCAACGGGGGCCGGGGCGGCAACGGGGGCCGGGGCGGCGACCGGGGCCGGGGCAGCCGGGGCAGCGGCAACCGGAGCCGGGGCGGCAACGGGGGCCGGGGCGGCCGGAGCAGCGGCGGCGGGGGCGGCCGGAGCGGCACCCGCGACACCGATCAGCGCGAGCCGGGCGCCGACCTCGGCGGTCTCGTCCTCGCCGACCAGGATCTTCACCACGACACCGGCGACCGGCGACGGGATCTCGGTGTCGACCTTGTCGGTCGAGACCTCCAGCAGCGGCTCGTCGACCTCGACGGTGTCACCCTCGGCCTTGAGCCAACGGGTGACGGTGCCCTCGGTGACCGACTCGCCGAGCGCGGGGAGCAGCACCGGGGTGCCCTCACCGGCGGCGGGCGCGGCGGCCGGAGCAGCAGCGGCCGGAGCGGCGGCGACCGGGGCCGGAGCGGCCGGGGCCTCGGCAACGGGGGCCGGGGCGGCAGCCGGAGCGGCCTCCGCGACCGGGGCGGCAGCGGCGACCGGGGCGCCGGAGCCGTCGTCGATGATGGCCAGCTCGGCGCCGACCTCGACCGTCTCGTCCTCGGCGACCTTGATCGAGGCCAGGATGCCGGAGGCCGGAGCGGGGATCTCGGTGTCGACCTTGTCGGTCGAGACCTCCAGCAGCGGCTCGTCGGCCTCCACGCGCTCACCCTCGGCCTTCAGCCAACGGGTGACAGTACCCTCGGAAACGCTCTCGCCCAGCGCGGGCAGTGTTACTGAGACCGCCATGGTTTCAGCGACTCCTATCAAGTCTTGCGTACGGGAATGGGGGAAGTAAGAGCCGAGATCAGTCGTGCGCGTGCAGCGGCTTGCCGGCCAGGGCCAGGTGCGCCTCGCCGAGGGCCTCGGACTGGGTCGGGTGCGCGTGGATGAGCTGCGCGACCTCGGCCGGCAGGGCCTCCCAGTTGTAGATCAGCTGGGCTTCGCCGACCTGCTCGCCCATTCGGGCACCGACCATGTGGACGCCGACCACGGCGCCGTCCTTGACCTGGACCAGCTTGATCTCACCGGCGGTCTTCAGGATCTTGCTCTTGCCGTTGCCGGCCAGGTTGTACTTGAGGGTGACGACCTTGTCCTTGCCGTACAGCTCCACGGCCTTGGCCTCGGAGATGCCGACGGAGGCGACCTCGGGGTTGGAGTACGTCACGCGCGGCACACCGTCGTAGTCGAGCGGGACCGGCTTGAGGCCGGCCAGGCGCTCGGCGACCAGGATGCCCTCGGCGAAGCCGACGTGGGCCAGCTGCAGGGTCGGGGCGAGGTCGCCGACGGCCGAGATGGTCGGCACGTTGGTGCGCATGTACTCGTCGACCAGGACGTAGCCGCGGTCCATCGCGACGCCGTTCTCCTCGTAGCCGAGGCCGGCCGAGACCGGGCCGCGGCCGATGGCGACGAGCAGCAGGTCGGCGTCGATCTGCTTGCCGTTCTCGGTGGAGACGCGCACACCGGCCTCGGTGTACTCGACGCCGGAGAAGCGGGCCTTCAGCTCGAACTTGATGCCGCGCTTGCGGAAGGCGCGCTCCAGCAGCTTGGAGGAGTTCTCGTCCTCCAGCGGGACCAGGTGCGGCAGGGCCTCGACGATGGTGACGTCGACACCGAAGGACTTCCAGACCGAGGCGAACTCGACGCCGATCACGCCGCCGCCGAGGATGACGGCCGACTTCGGGATGCGGTCGAGCTTGAGGGCGTGGTCCGAGGAGATGATCCGGTTGCCGTCGATCTCCAGGCCCGGGATCGAGCGCGGGACGGAGCCGGTCGCGAGGACGATGTGGCGGCCCTCGATGCGCTGGCCGTCGACGTCCACCGAGGTCTGCGAGGAGAGCCGGCCGGCGCCCTGGATGAAGTGGACCTTGCGGGAGGCCACCAGGCCCTGCAGGCCCTTGTACAGGCCGGCGATGACGTCGTCCTTGTACTTGTGGACGCCGTTGATGTCGATGCCCTGGAAGGTGGCCAGAACGCCGAACTCGGCGGCTTCCTTGGTCTCGTCGGCGATCTCTGCGGCGTGCAGCAGGGCCTTGGTCGGGATGCAGCCGCGGTGCAGGCAGGTGCCGCCCAGCTCACCCTTCTCGATCAGCGCAACGCTCAGTCCCAGCTGAGCGGCGCGGAGCGCCGCGGCGTAACCGCCGCTTCCGCCTCCGAGAATGACTACGTCGAAAACGGTGCTGGCGTCGTTCGCCACGTCACGTCCTCCATGCAAAGGGGTGCGGTTCGCCGGGCCGGTCACGGTCCGGTGGGGAAGCCCTCGTAAGGCGCCCAGTCGTGCCGGAAATACATCTTCGCACTTGTTCGCGGCGGTTGATGTCCGGGGCTGCCTCGGCCGGGTCCGGCGATCTCGAACAGATGGGTGGAATGTACCGATCTTCTAAGTATTGTCGCAGCTCACAGCGGTGCTGCCGACCGGCGGTGGGTGGGTGCGGTCGAGCGTGGACCTGGGCGGTTCCGTCTTGCGGAAGAAAGTTTCGCCCCGAGCGAACACGGCCCCACAATGTGACGAACTGTATTACCGGCAGGTAACTCGGAAATGCGACGAGGGCCCGGCGCCAGTGGCGTCGGACCCTCGGTCGGACCTCGTGGCGCCGGCCCCGCTGGGCCGGCGCCACGGCGCGGGTCAGGCGTTCGCGGTGTCCTCCGCGAAGCGGACCAGGGTGCGGATCGCGCTGCCGGTGCCGCCCTTGGGGGTGTAGCCGAACGGGGCGCCCTCGTGGAACGCCGGGCCGGCGATGTCCAGGTGCGCCCAGTCGATGCCGTCGGCGACGAACTCCTTCAGGAACAGGCCGGCCACCAGGCCGCCACCCATCCGCTCGCCCATGTTGGCCAGGTCGGCGATGGTCGACTCGACCATGCCCTTGCGCAGGTCGGCGGGGAGCGGCATCGGCCAGGACTGCTCACCGGCCGCCTCGGCGGCGGCGTGCAGCTCGCTGCGCAGCTCGTCCTTGTTCGACATCACGCCGAAGGTGCGGTTGCCCAGGGCCAGCACCATGGCGCCGGTCAGGGTGGCGACGTCGACGATCACGTCCGGGTTCTCCTCGCCGGCGCGGACGATCGCGTCGGCGAGCACCAGGCGGCCCTCGGCGTCGGTGTTGAGCACCTCGACGGTCTTGCCGCCGTACATCCTCAGCACGTCACCCGGGCGGGTGGCCGAGCCCGACGGCATGTTCTCCGCCAGGGCGAGCCAGCCGGTGACGTTGACGGCCAGGCCCAGGCGCTTGGCCGCGACCACGGCCGCGAACACGGCGGCGGCGCCGGCCATGTCGCACTTCATGGTCTCGTTGTGGCCGGCCGGCTTCAGCGAGATGCCGCCCGAGTCGTAGGTGATGCCCTTGCCGACGAAGGCGAGGGTGGCCTTGGCCTTCGGGTGGGTGTAGGCGACCTTCACCAGGCGGGGCGGGTTCTCCGAGCCGGTGCCGACGCCGAGGATGCCGCCGAAGCCGCCCTTGGCCAGCGCCTTCTCGTCCAGCACCTCGACCTTCAGGCCGTGCTCCTTGCCGGCCGCCTGGGCGATCGCGGCGAAGGACTTCGGGTTGAGGTCGTTCGGGGCGGCGTTGACCAGGTCGCGGGCGCGGTTGATCTCCTCGCCGATCGCCACGGCGCGGTCGGCGGCGGCCTTGGCCTCCTTGCTGCCCTTGCGGTCGGTCAGCAGGACCAGCTCGCCGACCGGCGCCTTGCCGTTCTCCGAGCCCTTGTAGGTGGTGAAGCTGTACGAGCCGAGCAGCCCGCCGAGCGCGACCGCCTCGAGGTCCTCGGCCGAGGCGACCGGGAGGGCCAGCGCGGCCTTCTTGACGCCGGACAGCGTGCGGGCGGCGACACCGGCCGCACGGCGCAGCGTCTCCGGGGAGTACCCCTCGTCGGAGGCCTCGCCGAGGCCGACGGCCAGCACCAGGGCGGCCTTCAGCCCGGCGGGGGAGGGAAGCTTGACCGACTCGCCCTCGGCACCGGTCGCGCCCAGGGTGCTGAGGACCTCGGCCAGCTTGCCCTCGAACGCCTCGGCCACGGCCTCGGCGCCGGCGGCCACCACGAGGCCCTTCGGGCCCTTGCCCACACCGATCACCAGGGCATCCGCGCGCAGCGAGGCGGCGGAGGAGGTGCTCACAGACAATGCAGTCACGTAAATGAGTCCTGTTCTTTCGCGGTCCACAGCCAGGTGCGGCGCCGGTGCCGCACCGGCATCACCCCGGCGTGCTCCGCTGGAACAGGGCGCAGGGCTACGGTGCTCCCCGCATGGTAGTCCGCATGATGGGATCACGCCGCCCTCGGTACCGGCCCTATCTTCTGCCGAACGGGTGCGTCGGACCCCGCAATTGGCCGCCCGATGCCCAATCCCCGCTCCGACCGGCCGGTATGACGGGCCGTCACGGTCAGGTCAGGGCCAGGGTGAGCAGGGCGGCGGCGGCCGCGGTCTCCGCCATCGCGCCGAGCACGTCGCCCGTGATGCCGCCGAACCGCCGTACGCAGCGCCGCAGCAGCAGACCGGCCGCGCCGAGGCCGACCAGCAGCGCGGCCGGGTAGCGGAGCGCCGCCCAGCCGTCCGCCCACGCCGCCGCGCCGAGGCCCAGGCCGGCGAGCGCGGAGACCGCCAGTGCACCGGCCGGCGGAACCGTGGCCGCGACCATCGCGCCCAGACCCCCGGGCCGGGCGGCGGGCACCGGCCGCAGACAGCCCCAGGACAGTGCACAGCGCGCGGTCACGGCGGCGGTCAGCACCGCCAGCGCACCGTGCCCGACGGAGTCGGCGAACTGTCCGGCCAGGGCGGCGACCTGGGCCAGCAGCACCAGAACGAGGGTCAGCACACCGAACGGGCCGATGTCCGACTGTTTCATGATCCGCAGGGCGTCCTCGGCCGGCTTGCCGCTGCCCAGGCCGTCCGCGACATCGGCCAGGCCGTCCAGATGAAGCCCCCGGGTGAGCCAGGCCGGCACGGCCACGGCGGCCACCGCCGCGAGCAGCCCGCCCGCCCGCCAGGCGACCAGTGCACCCGCGCCTGCGGCGAGCGCCCCGAGCACCACGCCGACCAGCGGCGCACAGAGCATCGCCCGCCCACCGGCGGCCCGGTCCCACCGCTCGACCCGGACCCGCAGCACCGACAGCGTCCCGAACGCGAACCGCACCCCGTCCCCCCACGAGGACGTCCCCGTGTCGGCCGTACTCCGAGACACCGCTCCAGCCCCTCACTCGCTCAGCCATGCAGTTACGTCCCGGGGCGGCCGGGTCGCCCGATCGGCGGGGTGCGCGAGGGCGGCGTACCGCGGTGGAGCGGTCTTCGGGCAGCTTCCCGTGCCCGGGCAACTGTCCGGGCGGTCCGCCGCTCCTCCCGGGAGGGCTGCCTCAGCCCCGGCCCAGCAGCTCCGCCGCGGTGGGCAGCCGCGGCGGCTCCTTCGGCGCGAGGCCCACCCGGGTGATCATCGCCACGTCGGCCGGATCCGCGAGGGTGTCGGTGGCCGCCTGGAGCAGCGGCAGCGCCAGCAGTGCGCCCACCCCTTCGCCCATCGAGACGCCCAGCCCCTGAAGCGGCGTCAGCGTCAGCCGGTCGTACGCCTTGGCCTGGGCGGGTTCACCGGTGGACTGTCCGGCACGCCACCACTCGGGCGCCCGGAACGCGACCCGCTGCGCGACCAGCGCGCAGGCGGCCGAGACCACGCCGTCCAGCACCACCGGCAGCTTGCGCACGGCGGACTGCAGCAGGAACCCGGTGACGGCCGCGAAGTCCGCGCCGCCGACGGCCGCGAGCAGCGCCAGCTGGTCGCCCAGCACGGGACGGGCCCGGCGCAGCGCGTCGCGTACGGTCGCGCACTTGACCATCCAGACCCGGTCGTCGATGCCGGAGCCGCGCCCGGTGACCGCGGCCGCGTCGGTGCCGCAGAGCGCGCCGATCAGGACGGCTGCGACGGTGGTCGAGCCGGCGCCGAGGTCGCCGAGCACCACCACGTCGGTCCCGGCGTCGGCCTCCTCGTCGGCGACGGCCATGCCGGTCAGGAACGCGCGCGCGGCTTCGTCCAGGCTGAGCGCGTTCTCGATGTCGATCCGCCCGGAGCCGCGGCGCACCCGCTGGTGCTCCACCTCGGCCGGGAAGGTCCCGGGGACGGCGTCCACGGCCATGTCCACGACCCGCACCTCGGCGCCGTAGCGGCGGGCCAGGGCGGCGACGGGGGCGGTGCCGTCCAGCACCGCCTGCACCCGCTGCGCGGTGCTGGGCGAGCCCGGCCGCGAGATGCCGAGCCCGGCCACGCCGTGGTCGCCCGCGAAGAGCAGCACCTTGGCGGCGGTCAGCGGCTGCACGGGGGACCTGCCCTGTACGGAGGCCAGCCAGCTGCCGAGTTCCTCCAGCTGCCCGAGGCCGGCGCGCGGCTTGTCGAGCTGCTGCCAGCGTTCCTCGGCGGCACGGCGGGCGCTCTCGTCGGGGCGCTCGACGAGCGAGGAGAAGGTATCGAGATCCACGGTGGTGTCCATCGAGCGGAAATCTACACGGCACGGGTGTCGTTGCGGTGGTGGCCCTCGCAGTCCGCCGTGGGTTGCCAGGCGGCCGGCTTGACGGTCAGTACCTGTCCGGCGACCACCAGCAGAACCCGCTCCGAGGCGTCCGCCACGGCCATGTTGAGCCGGCCCAGGGTGTCCCGGAAGCGCCGCCCGGCGGCGGTGGCGGGGACGACACCCATTCCGACCTCGTTGCTCACCGCGATCACCTGGCGCTCCGTCAGCCGCCAGGCCTCGGCCAGCTCGTCGCAGTGCAGTCGGACCGCGAGCTCACCGCCGTCGTCCCAGGCCGCGTCGTCCCAGGCGTTGCACCGGTCCATCACGGCGGTCAGCCAGAGCGCCAGACAGTCGATCAGTACGGGTGCGCCGTCCGCCCGGTCGGCGAGGACGGCCACCAGGTCGCAGGTCTCCGCCGTCCGCCAGCTCGACGGCCGCCGCTCGCGGTGCAGTTCGACCCGCTGGGCCCACTCCCGGTCGCCGTCGCGGGTGCCGCCGGTGGCCACGTAGAGCACGTCCTCGTACGGCGCGAGCAGCTGCTCGGCCCGGGTGGACTTGCCGGAGCGGGCGCCGCCGAGGATCAGGGTGCGGGGGAGTGCCATGGCCACATCCTGCCTGACAAGGCATGAGGTGGATCAGTCCGGGCACGCTAGTGTGCGCAACGGCAGCGCGCAACGGCAGCGCACGACGAGGTAGTTCCTAGGCGGGAGGAGCCCGGCATGGTGTTCACGTGGCGGTACGAGAAGGCGGACGGCACCCTGGTGACCCCGTCCGACGGTCAGGAGGAGTTCTCCAGCCAGGGGGATGCGGAGTCCTGGATCGGCGAGGCCTGGAAGCAGCTCGTGGAGGACGGCGCCGACCGGGTCGCACTGCTGGACGACGGCCGGGAGATCTACACGATGAGCCTGCACGCCGAGTGACCACCGTGGGCGCCGGGCAGCTCGCGCCGACTCCGTCAGCTCCCGCACCCGCCTGAGCGATCAAGCGATCAGGGGCGCGGGAACCGTGCGAGCAGCCCGGCGCGCTCCGGAGCGCCGCTCGCCCGGTCCCGCGCCCCGAGAGGTCGCACACGCGGGGGCGCACACCCCGGACGACCGCGCATCCTGAACGACGGGGCGCTCCTGGCCGCCGGGCACCCCCGGCCGCCGGGCGCCCGCTTCCCGGCGCCTACTTCGGCTGCTTCGACCCGATCACGTGCAGCAGTGCCGCCACCCGCCGGTACGGTTCCTCGCGTCCGGCCCGCTCCTCGGCGTCCAGCAGCTGGGCCAGCTGACGCCCGTCCACCGGCGCGGCGTCCTCGGGCGTGCTGTCGGTGAACACCCGCACCCCGTACCAGTGCCGCAGCGGGACCGACACCCCGGCCAGCGTGGTGGTCAGGTCCGCGAGACGGTCGGCGCGGGCCGGCAGGCCCAGGTGGTTGGTGTAGCGGGGACTGTCGAAGGCGTGCAGCGCGGCCCGCCAGTCGCCGGTGAGGCCAGGGCGCATGGCCAGCGCGTCCGCGTTGCGGACCAGCAGCGACAGCACGCCGCCGGGGGCGAGGATCCGGGCCAGCGAGGCGAGCATCGGGTCCGGGTCGGGCAGGTACATCAGGACGCCGTGGCAGAGCACCACGTCGAAGCTGCGCGGCCCGAACCAGCGTCCGCACTGGTGCCCGTCCCCGCCCAGTAGCCGGACCCGCTCCCGCACCTCGGGCGGCTCGGCCGCCAGCGCGGCCTGGGCGGCGCCGAGGGTGACCGGGTCCGGGTCGAGCCCGGTGACCAGGTGGCCGGCCCTGGCGAGCCGCAGCGCCTGGGTGCCCTGGCCGCAGCCGACGTCCAGGACGTGCAGTCCGCTCCGTCCGGCCAGCTGCTCGGCGAGCTGCCGGGCCACCAGTTCCTGCCGGACCAGGTTGCGCAGTCCGCCCTGCCGTTCCAGCCAGGACATCCCGGGCTGCCCGGTGGGCCGGGCGGCGGGAAGCCGGTCGTGCGCCCCCGCGCCCTGCCCCGGCAGCGCACCGGGCATCGCGTTGGCCAGGGCGCCCGGCACCGCACCGGGGACGGGCGACAGTCCGGGGCCCTGGGGCCAAGCGGGAGAGGCCCAGTACGACTGCGGCGGAACCGGCTCGGCGGTCAGGGCCGTTCGCCCCGCTTGACCTGCGGCTTCGGCAGTCGCAGCCGCCGCATCTGCAGGGTCCGCATCAGGGCGTAGGCGATCGCGCCGCGGGTGTTCTCGTTCGGGAAGCGCTCGGCCAGTGCCTTGCGCAGGCCGAGGCCCAGGCGGACGAAGTCGAGGATGACCAGGACGAAGAACAGCAGGAACAGCAGGGTGGAGAGCAGCTGGAGCGTCGGGTTCCTGAGGATGCTGAGGACCAGCACGACCACCGCGTACGGCAGGAAGAACTCGGCCATCGTCCAGCGCGAGTCCACGTAGCTGCGGGCGAAGCGGCGCACCGGGCCCTTGTCGCGCATCGGCAGGGCGCTCTCGTCGCCGTTCAGCAGCGCCATGCGCTGCTTCTCCCGCTCGGCGCGCATCCGCTCGCGGGACTGGCGGGCGGCGTCCTTGCGGTCCTTGGGCACGGTCACCCGGGTGCGGCGGTTGGCCTCGGCCTCGCTGCGCTTGGGGGTGGGGCGGCCCTTCGGCGCCTCGGGGTGGCGGGTGGTCGTCTCGTCCTGCTCGGCCACCACGGTGGCGGAGGAGGAGGCATCATCTGAGCGGCGTCGGAACACACCACCAGCGTACGTGCTGGCTGTGGCCTTCTCGCCGTGCCGTCGGACCCAAACCGGTATCGATCCGGCGCCGCCCGCCCGCGCACCGCCCCCGGCGGCCCGTCCGCCGCCCGATTCCGGCCCCGATCCCGCCGACCTCCCCTTACGGGATCCCCCGGCTGTGGTGGATCATGAACCAGGGCGGGATCCATCCCTGGGATGAGGTCCGGGCGGTTGCGGCTGTAGCAGTCTTGTAGCAGGCAGGTGCACTGCGTGCAGCAGCCCGCTGCACCTACACTCAAGGTTGTCAGCACGAGACGGAACCGCAGGCCCGAGAAGGGGGCACCCGAGGCCCATGAGCGACGGAATCATGAAGCGTATGGGGCTGATCTTCCGCTCCAAGGCGAACAAGGCCCTGGACCGGGCGGAGGACCCGCGCGAGACGCTCGACTACTCCTACCAGAAGCAGCTCGAACTGCTGCAGAAGGTCCGCCGGGGTGTCGCCGACGTGGCCACCTCCCGCAAGCGCCTGGAACTCCAGCTGACGCAGCTGCAGCAGCAGTCGGCGAAGTACGAGGACCAGGGCCGCAAGGCGCTCTCGCTGGGCCGCGAGGACCTCGCCCGCGAGGCCCTGACCCGCAAGGCCAACCTCCAGTCCCAGATCACCGACCTGGAGACCCAGTACCAGCAGCTGCAGGCCGAGGAGGAGAAGCTCACGCTCGCCTCCCAGCGCCTGCAGGCCAAGGTGGACGCCTTCCGCACCAAGAAGGAGACCATCAAGGCCACCTACACCGCCGCCCAGGCGCAGACCCGGATCGCGGAGTCCTTCTCCGGGATCTCCGAGGAGATGGGCGACGTCGGCCTGGCCATCCAGCGGGCCGAGGACAAGACCGCGCAGATGCAGGCGCGGGCCGGGGCGATCGACGAGCTGCTCGCCTCGGGTGCGCTCGACGACGCCAGCGGTCTGGGCCGCAAGGACGACATCGAGGCCGAGCTGGAGCGGGTGGCCGGCGGCAGCGACGTCGAGCTGGAGCTGGCGCGGATGAAGGCGGAGCTCACCGGCGGTCCGGCTGCGGCTCCGCAGGCGATCGAGCAGGGCAAGCCCGCTGCCGCGCCGCAGGACGCGCCGCCCACCATCAACTACAAGAAGTGACCTGCACGTCCGAAGTGATCCGCACGTTTCAAGAAGTGACCTGAGCCGCAACGACCGAGCTGCAACGACACAGGGAGACGCACCGGCATGATCATGAGGGTCATGGGTGAGGGGCAGTTCCAGGTGGGCGACGACCACCTGAACCACCTGAACCAGCTCGACGACGAGCTGCTCACCGCGCTGGAGGCGGGGGACGAGGAACGTTTTCGGGTTTCGCTGGGCAAGTTGCTCGCCGCGGTGAGGCAGTACGGCACACCGCTGCCGGACGACTCGTTGGAGCCGTCCGACCTCATCCTCCCGAATGTCGAGGCGACGATCACCGAGGTGACCGCGATGCTGCGGGGCGAGGGCGACGGGTTGATCCCCGGGTTTCCGGACTGACGGCTGACACACCACAAGGGCGGGCCCCCGAGAGGGGGCCCGCCCTTGTGGTGTGCTGCCACGGCGACTACGGCAGGGCCAACATCCGGTCCAGCGCGGCCTTGGCGTACTTCTCGGTCTCCGGGTCGACGGTGATGACGTTCGGCACCCGGCCCTCGACCAGCGACTCCAGCGCCCAGACCAGGTGCGGGAGGTCGATCCGGTTCATGGTGGAGCAGAAGCAGACCGTGCGGTCCAGGAAGACGATCTCCTTGTCCGGGTGCGCCTTGGCCAGGCGGCGGACCAGGTTCAGCTCGGTGCCGATGGCCCACTTGGAACCGGGCTCGGCGGCGTCCAGCGCCTTGATGATGTACTCGGTCGAGCCCACCATGTCCGCGGCGGTGACCACCTCGTGCTTGCACTCGGGGTGGACCAGCACGGTCACGCCGGGGATCCGCTCGCGGACCTCGTTCACCGAGTCCAGGCTGAACCGGCCGTGCACCGAGCAGTGCCCGCGCCAGAGGATCATCTTCGCGTTCCGCAGCTGCTCCGCGGTCAGGCCGCCGTTCGGCTTGTGCGGATTGTAGAGCACGCAGTCGTCCAGCGAGAAGCCCATCTCCAGCACGGCGGTGTTGCGGCCGAGGTGCTGGTCGGGCAGGAAGAGCACCTTCTCGCCCTGCTCGAAGGCCCACTCCAGGGCCCGCTTGGCGTTGGACGACGTACAGATCGTGCCGCCGTGCCTGCCGGTGAACGCCTTGATGTCGGCCGAGGAGTTCATGTACGAGACCGGGACGGTCGCGTCGGCTATCCCGGCCTCGGTCAGCACGTCCCAGCACTCGGCGACCTGCTCGGCGGTGGCCATGTCGGCCATCGAGCAGCCGGCCGCGAGGTCGGGGAGGACGACCTGCTGGGCGTCGGTGGTCAGGATGTCCGCCGACTCGGCCATGAAGTGCACGCCACAGAAGACGATGTACTCGGCCTCGGGGCGGGCGGCGGCGTCGCGGGCCAGCTTGAAGGAGTCGCCGGTGACGTCGGCGAACTCGATCACCTCGTCGCGCTGGTAGTGGTGGCCGAGGATGAAGACGCGGTTGCCCAGTGCGGCCTTGGCGGCACGGGCGCGCTCGACCAGGCCGGAGTCGGAGGCGGCGGGCAGATCGCCGGGGCACTCGACGCCGCGCTCGCTGTTCGGGTCGGCCTGGCGGCCGAGCAGCAGCAGTGCGAGCGGCGTCGGGTCGGGGTCGACGCCGTGGGTCTCTGTGGTGGTGGTCACGGGCGGATGCCCTCCTGTGCGGCCGATCGTTCCGAACAGCCTTCTCGTCTATCTGACGCTATCGATGATAACCGGTTAGCGTCACTCTGACGATGGCCATTGTGTCAATGTGATGAGAACCGCTCACCGTTATGGCAGCTTCCCGGGGCGCTTCCGGCGTGGCCGGAACGATAGCCGGACCCGATCGCGTTGGCTGTTGCCATGAAGGCAATCGTGATCAAGCAGTACGGCGGCCCCGAGGTCGTCGAGTACACCGAACTCCCCGATCCCAAGGTGGGCCCCGACTCGGTCCTGGTCCGGGTGAAGGCCGCCGGGGTCAACCCCGTGGACTGGAAGATCCGTGAGGGGTACCTGGACGGGCTGCTGGACGTCCACTTCCCGCTGGTCATGGGCTGGGACCTGGCCGGGGTGGTGCAGGCCGTGGGCGGTGCGGTGACCGAGTTCAAGCCCGGGGACGAGGTGATCGGCTACGTCCGCAAGGACTGGGTCGAGCACGGTACGTACGCCGAGCTGGTCTCCGCACCGGTCCGCACGCTCGCGCTCAAGCCCGCCGCCCTCGACTGGGCCCAGGCCGGCGGCCTCCCGCTGGCCGGGCTCACCGCCTACCAGGCGCTGGTCAAGGCGCTCCGGGTGCGGTCGGGCGAGACCGTGCTGGTCCACGCGGCGGCGGGCGGCGTCGGCAGCCTCGCGGTCCAGATCGCCAAGGCGCTCGGCGCCCGGGTGATCGGCACCGCGAGCGAACGCAACCACGCCTACCTGCGGGGCCTGGGCGCCGAGCCGGTGACGTACGGGGAGGGGCTGGCCGATCGGGTCCGGACGCTCGCTCCCGACGGGGTGGACGCGGCCCTGGACCTGGTCGGCGGGACGGCGGTGGCGGTCTCCCGGGAGCTGGTCGCCGGCCCCGCCCGGATCGCCTCGATCGCCGACTACGGTGTGGTCGCCCAGGGCGGCCACTACGTCTTCGTCCGCCCGGACACCGCCGATCTCACCGAACTCGCCGCGCTGGCCGACCAGGGCAAGCTGACCGTGCCGGTGGCCTCGACCTTCCCGCTCGCCCAGGCGGCCAGTGCCCAGGCCCTCAACGCCGAGGGCCGGACCAGGGGCAAGATCGTCCTTCTGGTGGACTGACCAAGACTTTTCGCCAGAATAGGGCGGTGTGACGTTTCCGCGGACACCGTTGCCGGAACGTCCCACCGCCCACCACCGCCCGGCCGGCCCCTGGCCGGCGGCGCCCGACCAGAGCAGCACGACACCCGTGGAGCCAGCACCGATGAGCACGCACCGACCGTCAGACTTCGGCGGGGCGTCACTGCTGGACGAGACCGACCGGCTGCTCCTCGAACACCTCAGCCGGGACGGCCGCGCCTCCTACGCCGAGATCGGCCTGCTCGCCAACCTCTCCGCCACCGCCGTCCGCCGCCGGATCGACCGGCTGCGGGCCCGCGGGGTGGTCCGCGGCTTCACCGTGGTCCTCGACCCCGCCCTGCTCGGCTGGCGCACCGAGGCCTTCGTCGAGGTCTACTGCCGCGCCCGCACCTCGCCGGAGGAACTGCTCGCCAGCCTGCGGCAGTTCCCCGAGGTGGTCGCGGCCTGGACGGTCACCGGCGACCCGGACGCCCTGGTGCACCTGAGAGCCGCCGACACCCGCCACCTGGAAGCCGTCATCGAACGCATCCGCAAGGAGCCCGGAGTCCAGCGCAGCCGCAGTTCGGTGGTGCTCTCCCAGCTCATCGGCTGACGCTCCGCGGCGGCGCCGCCCGCCCGCCGCCCCGGCCCCCGTAACCGGCCCGTACCCGGCCCTTGGCCCGTTCCGGGGAACACCGCGCAGGAATCCTGCGTGGCGCGTTCCCAACACGCCCGAATCCTGCCCGACCAGCCCCGTTCCGACGCGCGCGGCCACCGGGCCGCTGCCTACGCTGATCATGTCCGGACGGCCCCACCCGCCCCGGGCCTCCCTGACACCCCACAGCGAAGGGGACACTCGTGTCCGCAGCCCCGAACCGCATGCACCGGCCCGACGCACAGCTGGTCGACCTGGTATTCGACTACATGCGCGAGCGGCTGCAGTACGACCCGGTGCCGCTCGACCACCCCGGCGACGGCGAGCACCTGCGCAACCAGCTGGCGGGCCTGCTCAACGAGCACGGCAACAACGCGGCCGACGTGCTCAAGCTCTACGACCACGAGCTCTCCCGCGCCGTCATCTCCGCCGACAGCCCGCGCTACCTGTCCTTCATACCGTGCGCCCCGACCAAGGCCGCGCTGCTCTTCGACATGGTGGTCTCCTGCGCCTCCCTGCAGGGCATCTCCTGGCTGGAGGCGGCCGGCGCCATCGCCGCCGAGAACCAGGTGCTGCGCCTGATCGCCGACCGGGCCGGCCTGCCCGCGACGGCCGGCGGCACCTTCGTCTCCGGCGGCTCGGCGGGCAACCTCTCCGCCCTGGTGGTCGCCCGCGACACCGCCCGCCGCAGACTGGGCGTCGGCCCGGAGGCACGGCTGCGGATCGCCGTCGCGGACCAGGTGCACTCGTCCGTCAAGAACACCTTCAACATCATCGGTGCCGAGGCGTTCAAGGTCCCGACCGTGGACCGCCGCTTCACCGGCGAGGCGCTGCGCGCGGCCCTGGCCGCCGACCCCAACCCCGAGACCGTGATCGCCGTGGTCGGTACCGCCGGCACCACCAACGAGGGCATCGTCGACGACCTGCAGGGCCTCTCCGAGGTCGCCCGCGAGCGCGACATGTGGTTCCACGTGGACGGCGCGTACGGCGGCGCGGGCCTGTTCGCCCCCTCGGTCCGCGAGCGCTACAACGGCATCGAGCACGCCGACTCCTTCGTGGTCGACCCGCACAAGTGGCTGTTCGCGCCGTTCGACTGCGCCGCGCTGCTCTACCGCAACCCCCAGCTGGCCCGTGCGGTGCACACCCAGGACGCCTCCTACCTGGACGTCCTGCACACCGAGGGCGACGAGTGGAACCCCACCGACTACGCCTACCACCTGACCCGGCGCGCCCGTGGTCTGCCGCTCTGGTTCTCGCTCGCGGTGCACGGCACCCAGGCGTACACCGACGCGATCGAGGAGGGCCTGAAGCTGGCCCGGGAGACCGCCCAGGTGATCCGCGACACCGAGCACCTGGAACTGCTGCACGACCCGCAGCTCTCCGCCGTCTGCTTCCGCCGCAAGGGCTGGACCAACGAGGACTACTACCGCTGGTCCCAGCAGCTGCTGGCCGACCAGATCGGCTTCGTCACCCCGACCGGCTGGGACGGCGAGACCGTCGCCCGCTTCGCCTTCCTGCACCCGGGCACCACCCTGGAGATGGTCCAGGAGATCCTGGACACCATGGCGTGACCGTGCACCGGTCGGCACGGCCGGGCACGTACCAGGGCGCGGGGTACCCCGCGACACCGGCGGACAGCCGCCCGCACCGGATCCACCGGGTCCGGCTGGCGCACTGCTCCCCCCGGTGTCGCGCGGCGCCCCGCGCCGCTTCCACGCCCGGCCCGACGTTCGCCGTGCCCGGTGCGCGCTCCGCCCGACCGGCTACAGGAACGCCCCGCTGGGGAGGTACGGCATCGGCGGCCGCATCCCCCGCAGGGCCAGGTACCCCCGGTTCGCCACGGTGAGTCCCAGCTCCAGCCCGACGTCCACGGCCCACTCCTGCTCGGCGGTGAGGAACTCGATCCGCGCCTCCACCCCGTCGGGCACCCGGGCCAGCGCCTCCCGCAGCAGCCGCACGGCGATCCGCTTCGAGGTCGCCGCGAGCAGTTTGACCGCACCGCCCTCCCGGTAGCAGTAGCCGCTGCCCGCCAGGGTGTCCGCGATCAGCAGCTCTTCGAAGTGCGCCAGCAGGTACTCGTGGTCGACCCCGTGGGCGGCCCCGCGCAGCCTCCGGTCGACCGAGTCCAGCAGGTGGAAGTGGGTCGCGTTGCCCGGGTGCACCGGAATGTCCCCCGGATCCAGCAGCCCGGCGCGGTCCACCGGCCCCGACAGCGCCATCGCCGGGTGCAGCGTGAACCCGGCCCGCCGGTAGCGGCGTGCCGCCGCCGGGGACGGTGGGGCGCACGCCATCCCGCGCAGGCAGCTGCGCCCGTACTCGGTGGCCCGGTCCAGCAACAGCCGCCCGACCCCCTTGCCCTGGGCACGCGGCAGCACCGCGTACAGCGAGAGCAGCCACAGGCCCTCCCGCCGCATCGCCAGTGCCACGCCGAGCGTCTCGCCGTCCTGCTCGGCGAGCCAGCAGCCGCCGGGGTCGGAGCGGACCAGATGCCGGGTGCGCGCCAGTTGCCGGACGGTCCGGCGGTCGCCGTCCGGTTCGTCCGGCCCGTCCGTCGGAAGGTCGAACCCGTCCACCGGAAGGTCGAAGGGGTCTCGGAACGCGGCACGGGCGACCTGCTGCACCGCCCACGCGTCGGCAGGGGTGTCCTGCAGCCGGCGAATGATCACGCTTTCCATCCTGACCGCCTCACCTGCCGCGAGTGGGCCGTTTCGCCGGGATCGGGCACTCGGCAAGTACGCGCGGTGTGCGAGCATGGGTGCGTAGGGGAATCGGTTCCGTGAATCGCCCCCTTCGGGAAAGAACCACCGACCGGAAATGAATCCGGGAGGCCGCTGGTTGGCACTGGCGGCACATTGTCGTCACAGACCGGGAGTAAGCATGACCGTCCAGGACGAGACCACTGTCGAGAGTGGCATCCTCCTCACCGATGCCGCCGCGGCCAAGGTCAAGGGCCTGCTCGAGCAGGAGGGCCGCGACGACCTGGCGCTGCGCGTCGCCGTTCAGCCGGGTGGCTGCTCCGGCCTGCGTTACCAGCTGTTCTTCGACGAGCGTTCGCTCGACGGCGACGTCATCAAGGACTTCGGCGGCGTCAAGGTCGTCACCGACCGGATGAGCGCCCCGTACCTGGGCGGTGCGACCGTCGACTTCGTCGACACCATCGAGAAGCAGGGCTTCACCATCGACAACCCGAACGCCACCGGCTCCTGCGCCTGCGGCGACTCCTTCAGCTAGGTCCCGCGACAGCTGCCCGGCAGCTGAGCGGCAGCCTGCACGGCGGCGGCCCCCGGGTGATCCCGGGGGCCGCCGCTCGTCGTCCTCGACCTCACCTCGTCCGTTGGCTCCGGGCTACTGCGGGCCACCGATCGGCGGCGGGTCCATCGCCAGGGTCTGACCGGTGCTGATGTCCACCACCTTGCGGCCGGCCAGCGGCTGCTTCAGCTTGGCCGTCACCGAGTTCCGCTTGACCAGGGCCGGGCACTCCCGGCCGCGGGGCGCGGTCTCGGTGATCACCACCCGGACGTCCACCTCGCCCTGCTTGGACTCGTCGGCCTTCAGCCCGTACGTGTCGCAGACGCCGCCGTAGAACCAGACCGACAGCTGGGCGTCCTGCACCTGGTAGGCGAGCGCGGGCAGTTTCACGGGCGCCGGCTCGCCGACCGCGATGCCGGGACCGCTCGGCGAGGTGCCCGGCCCGGAGGCGCTCGGGTCCGGCGTGGCGGGAGCGGTCGGGCTCGCGGTCGGGGTGGGGGCCGCGCCGGAGGGCGACGCCGTGGTCGGCGAAGGACTCGTCGGGGCCCCGGCGGCCGTGCCCGAACTCGTGGCGGACCCGCACCCGGCGACCGCACCGACGGCGAGCACCAGCCCGGCCAGGACCGTCGCCCGGCGCCGAACTCGCCCGCGCACGGGCCGGACCGTTACGGCTGAGGTGTTCTCGTCCATGCTGTGACTTCCTCCCGAGGGCTCGCGCTCCGCCACCACGGCGGCGCTGCGCGGATCTGACGTGCCCCGGGCGGATCCGGTTCCCACCCGCCGCCGCGGGGGCGGTCAGCTCCCGTACTCGGGCATCTGCGCCACCAGCTTCCGGGCGCGGGACGGTACCGACACCCCCGCGGGCCGCGGCGCGACGGCGGTCTGCGGAGCACTGCCGGACGGCGGCCAGAACCGGCCTAGCCGCCGGGAGGAGCTGACCAGGGACGCGAGGGAGTCGCCCTCGATCTCACCCGTCCAGGAGCGGGCGGACGACCGGGACGCGCTGGGCCGCAGCGCGGGTGAGTTGGCCATCATCGGTGTCATCGCTCCGATCGCCGAGCCGCGGCGCAGCTGCCACGGGCCTGGGGCCGACAAGGCCCTATGACTGCGACCCTAGGCCGACGCCGGGCCCCGAACCAGGGGTACCCGTGGGTAGTACTCGTTCGAGTGGCCGAATAGGAAGTACAGGGACGGCACCGCCGCCCGGTACCGTTGGAGGGTTCTGTCAACTGCTTTCCCGGCCCAGAGCCTCCAGAGGAGACCTTCGTGCGCATCGCCGTCGCCGGCTCGATCGCCACCGACCATCTGACGACCTTCCCGGGCCGTTTCGCCGACCAGCTGGTCGCCGAGCAGCTGCACACGGTGTCGCTGTCGTTCCTGGTGGACACCCTGGACATCCGCCGTGGCGGGGTCGCCCCGAACATCTCCTTCGGCATGGGCGTGCTCGGCCTGCGCCCGATCCTGGTCGGCGCCGCGGGCGCGGACTTCCACGAGTACCGCAGCTGGCTGCAGCGGAACAACGTCGACACCGACTCGGTGCACATCTCCGAGACCCGACACACCGCCCGCTTCATGTGCACCACCGACCAGGACCACAACCAGATCGCGTCGTTCTACACCGGCGCGATGGCCGAGGCCCGCAACATCGAGCTCAAGCCGATCGCCGACCGCGTCGGCGGCCTCGACCTGGTCCTGATCGGTGCCGACGACCCGGCCGCGATGGTCCGCCACACCCAGGAGTGCCGCACCCGCGGCTACGCCTTCGCCGCCGACCCCTCCCAGCAGCTGGCCCGCCTGGAGGGCGACGACATCCGGGAGATCGTGAACGGCGCCGCGTACCTGTTCACCAACGAGTACGAGGCCGCGCTGATCGAGTCCAAGACCGGCTGGGACGCGGACGAGATCCTCCGCCGGGTCGGCACCCGGATCACCACGCTCGGCGCCAAGGGCGTCCGGATCCAGCGCGAGGGCGAGCCGGACATCACGGTCGGCTGCCCGACCGAGGAGCGCAAGGCGGACCCGACCGGCGTCGGCGACGGCTTCCGGGCCGGCTTCCTGGCCGGCCTCTCCTGGGAGCTCGACCTGGAGCGCTCCGCCCAGCTCGGCTGCATGCTCGCCACCCTGGTGATCGAGACCGTCGGCACCCAGGAGTACGAGCTGCGCCATGGCCACTTCCTGGAGCGCTTCGCCGCGGCCTACGGTGACGAGGCCGCCGCCGAGATCCGCGGCAAGCTGGTCAAGTAGTCGCGTCCCGGGGTGGGCCCTGCGGGGTCCGCGGGAACCGCGCGGTCGGCCGGGCACCTCGGTGGCGGCCCGGCCGCGCGGTTCCCGCGCCCGGGGTGCGGTCTCAGCCGACCCGGCGGACCAGGTACGCGGAACCCCGGTCCCGGCCGTAGTCGGCGGCCGGGACCTCGCCCAGGTACTCCTGCCCGCGCATCTCGCACCAGGCCGGGACGTCCAGCCGGGCCGCCTCGTCGTCGGCCAGCACCGCGACCGTTCCGCCCACCGGCACCGTGCCGATCCGCTTGGCCAGCTCGATCACCGGCAGCGGACAGCGCTTCCCCAGGGTGTTCAGTACCAGGGTGTCCGGCCCCGGGCTGTCCGGCGCTGCGCTGTCGGGTACCGGTTCCGGAGCCGGCAGATCGAGGCCGAGCGGCGCCCGCACCCCCGCCACCACCTCGGGCAGGACGGTCAGGAACCGTTCGACGTCCGCCTCGGCCACCCCGTGGGGGAGCGAGACGCGGACGTTGCCTTCGGTCAGTACGCCCATCGCCGCGAGCACATGGCTGGGCGTCAGCGTGCTGGAGGTGCAGGAGGACCCGGAGGACACCGCGAACCCGGCCTTGTCCAGCTCGGTCAGCAGCACCTCGCCGTCGACGTAGAGGCAGGAGAAGGTGACGAGGTGCGGCAGCCTCCGCACCGGGTCGCCGACCACCTCGACCTCCGGCACCAGCCGGGGCACCTGCGCCCGGATCCGGTCCACCAGCGCGTGCAGCCGGGCGTTCTCCCGCTCGGCCTCGGCCCGGACCGCCCGCAGCGACGCCGCCGCGGCCACGATCGCGGGCAGATTGACGTACCCGGGCACCCGACCGCCCTCGCGCTCGTCGGCGGGCAGCGGTGAGACGTACCTGACGCCCTTGCGGACCGCGAGCACCCCGACCCCGGCCGGGCCGCCCCACTTGTGGGCACTGGCCGTCAGCAGCGACCAGCCGGCGGGTACCGGCAGCCGGCCCGCGCTCTGCGCGGCGTCCACCAGCAGCGGCACCCCGCCGATCGCGGCGGCGGTCTCGGTGACCGGCTGCACGGTGCCGACCTCGTGGTTGGCCGACTGCAGCACCGCCAGCGCGGTGTCCGGGCGGAGGGCGGCGGCGAAGTCCCCGGCGGCGACCAGCCCGTTGCGGTCGACCGCGACCTCGCTCACCTCGCCGCCCGAGGCGGCGTGCAGCTCTGCGGTGTGCAGCACGCTGGAGTGCTCGACGGCGGAGTGCACCAGGTGACGGCCGCTCCGGCGGCGTCCGGCCAGCGCACCGAGGATGCCCAGCTGGACGGCCTGGGTGCCGCTCGCGGTGAACGAGATCTCGTCCGGCCGCGCGCCCAGGAGCTCGGCGACCGTCTCCCGGGCCGCGTCCAGCAGCATCCGGGCCTGCCGGCCGGCCCGGTACAGCCGAGCCGGGTCCGCCCACCCCTCGTCGAGTGCGGCGTTCAGCGCCTGCCGGGCGACGGGGTGCAGCGGAGCGGTCGAGGCCACGTCGAAGTAGGACACGTACGACAGTATCCAGGTCTCACCCCCCGTCAGCCGTCCGGGCTCGACTGACCCCGTTTGTCCGATTCGCGCAGGCTCGACGGGCCGTCACCCGTGTGCCGCAGTGCCATCCCACGATTGGGTGTGCGAGGCTCGAATGCCCACGGTGACCTGGGAATCCGTGCCTGCCGGGGCTGATCGGGTAGGCGGGCGGCGCGTTAGCGGGACCTGCCCGTCAGGAGCGCATAAGGCTGGAGTAGGGTTTGGCCCGCATAAGCATTCAAACCGTGCCCGTGGCCGGGTCGCCGGGGAGGCGCACAGCACTCCCGGGGGCGACGCGATCGCGGGCGAGACTTCGGGAAGGCGCTACGTGAGTCCCAACGGCTCCGACCGCTCGCCGCGGCGCACGATGCGGCGGAAGCTGCCTCAGGCGCTGGCACTGGGCCTCGTCATCGCGACCGCTACCGGCTGCTCGGCCAATGACCTGCCCAGGCTTGGCCTCCCGTCGCCCGTCACCAAGGAAGGCCCGCTGGTCCTCCACATGTGGCAGGGCTCGTGGATTGCGGCGCTGGTAGTCGGCGCACTGATGTGGGGTCTGATCATCTGGAGCGTGATCTTCCACCGGCGCAGCCGCACCAAGGTGGAGATCCCCGCTCAGACCCGGTACAACGTCCCGATCGAGGCGCTGTACACCGCGGTCCCCATCGTCATCGTCTCGGTGCTGTTCTACTTCGTCGCTCGCGACGAGTCTCGACTCACCCACCTCTCCGCCAAGCCGCAGCACACGATCAACGTGGTCGGCTTCCAGTGGAGCTGGGCGTTCAACTACGAGAACAGCGAGCACCCCGACCCGGCGAACACCAACGCCGCGTACGAGGTCGGCACCCCCGCCGAGGCGCCGACGCTGTACCTGCCGATCAACGAGTCGGTGCAGTTCCGCCTCACCTCGCGGGACGTCATCCACGACTTCTGGCCCGTCAACTTCATGATGAAGATGGACGTCCTGCCGAACGAGGTCAACAGCTTCGAGGTCACTCCGACCTCATACGGCACCTTCCGGGGCAAGTGCGCCGAGCTCTGCGGCGTGGACCACTCCCGGATGCTGTTCAACGTCAAGGTGGTCTCGCACGACGAGTACGAGCAGCACCTGAAGGAGCTCCGGGCCAAGGGCCAGAGCGGCGCGGTGCCCTCCGGCATCACGGGCATTGAAGGTGAGAAGTGACTATCCTCAACGAGCCCGCCGCCGCCGGCGGGGCTTCCGGGGTCAAGGCAGGCGGGGCCACACGGACCCGCAAGCCGGGCTCCACGATCATCAAGTGGCTGACCACCACGGACCACAAGACGATCGGCACGATGTACCTCGGTACCTCGTTCGCGTTCTTCCTGATCGGTGGCATCCTCGCCCTGGTCATGCGCGCCGAGCTGGCTCGTCCCGGGACGCAGATCCTGTCGAACGAGCAGTTCAACCAGGCGTTCACGATGCACGGCACGATCATGCTGCTGATGTTCGCGACGCCGCTGTTCGCCGGTTTCGCCAACTGGATCATGCCGCTCCAGATCGGTGCCCCTGACGTCGCGTTCCCGCGTCTGAACATGTTCGCCTACTGGCTGTACCTGTTCGGCTCGATCATCGCGGTGGCCGGCTTCCTCACCCCGCAGGGTGCGGCCGACTTCGGCTGGTTCGCCTACTCCCCGCTGTCGGACGCGGTCCGCTCGCCGGGCATCGGCGCCGACATGTGGATCATGGGTCTGGCCTTCTCCGGCTTCGGCACGATCCTCGGTGCGGTCAACTTCATCACCACGATCATCTGCATGCGCGCGCCCGGCATGACGATGTTCCGGATGTCGATCTTCGTCTGGAACGTCCTGCTGACCGCCGTGCTGGTCCTGCTGGCCTTCCCGGTCCTCGCGGCCGCGCTGTTCGCCCTGGAGGCGGACCGGAAGTTCGGTGCGCACGTCTTCGACCCGGCCAACGGCGGGGTGATGCTCTGGCAGCACCTGTTCTGGTTCTTCGGTCACCCCGAGGTGTACATCATCGCGCTGCCGTTCTTCGGCATCGTGTCGGAGATCATCCCGGTCTTCAGCCGCAAGCCGATGTTCGGCTACTCCGGTCTGATCGCGGCCACCATCGCGATCGCCGGTCTGTCCGTGACGGTGTGGGCGCACCACATGTACGTCACCGGCCAGGTGCTGCTGCCGTTCTTCTCCTTCATGACCTTCCTGATCGCGGTCCCGACCGGTGTGAAGTTCTTCAACTGGGTCGGCACCATGTGGAAGGGCTCGCTGAGCTTCGAGACCCCGATGCTCTGGACGGTCGGCTTCCTGGTGACCTTCCTCTTCGGTGGTCTGACCGGTGTCCTGCTGGCCTCCCCGCCGATCGACTTCCACGTCTCGGACTCGTACTTCGTCGTCGCCCACTTCCACTACGTGGTCTTCGGCACCGTCGTCTTCGCGATGTTCGCCGGCTTCCACTTCTGGTGGCCGAAGATGACCGGCAAGATGCTCGACGAGCGCCTTGGCAAGATCACCTTCTGGACGCTGTTCATCGGCTTCCACAGCACCTTCCTGGTGCAGCACTGGCTGGGTGCCGAGGGCATGCCGCGTCGTTACGCGGACTACCTGGCCTCGGACGGTTTCACCACGCTGAACACCGTCTCCACCATCGGCTCGTTCCTGCTCGGCCTGTCGATCCTGCCGTTCCTCTACAACGTCTGGAAGACCGCCAAGTACGGCGAGAAGGTCGAGGTCGACGACCCGTGGGGTTACGGCCGTTCGCTGGAGTGGGCGACCTCCTGCCCGCCGCCGCGGCACAACTTCCTCACCCTGCCCCGGATCCGTTCGGAATCCCCGGCATTCGACCTGCACCACCCGGAGATCGCCGCGCTGGACTACCTGGAGAACCACGGTGAGCCGGCCAAGCACTTCGAGGGTGTGACCCCCGCGCAGTACGACCGCCCGCCGCTGGGCAAGGGCAAGAAGGGTGGCGACGCCTGATGAAGGAACAGGGAAAGATCTTCCTGGGCCTCTCGGTCTTCGTACTGGCGATCGCCATCACCTACGGCCTGTGGACGAGCCACTCCGACCACGGCATCGAGGCGGCCGGTACCACCGCGCTCTTCCTCGCGTTCGCCCTGTGCGGATTCATCGGGTACTACCTCGCCTTCACCGCCCGCCGGGTGGACAGTGGCGCGGGTGACAACCCCGAGGCCGAGGTCGCGGACGACGCCGGTGAGCTGGGCTTCTTCGCCCCGCACAGCTGGCAGCCGCTCTCGCTGGCGATCGGTGGCGCGCTGGCCTTCCTGGGCGTCATCTTCGGCTGGTGGCTGCTGTTCTGGTCGATCCCGATCATCCTGGTCGGTCTCTACGGCTGGGTCTTCGAGTTCTACCGGGGCGAGGACCAGAACCAGTAGGTTCGGTCTTCTCTCCAGGCGCCGGGCCGGGCATCCCTTCGGGGGTGTCCGGCCCGGCGCCGTTCTGTCGGTCGGATGAGTCCATCGGGATGTATCGCTTACCCGTTCGGTGCAGTCGGACCCCTCAGCGGTCGTCCGTGGAGCAGCGCCTTCCTACGCTCGGGAACATCGTCCGAATCCTCTTCTGGGTGTAACCCCTGGAGGCAGCGTTGAGCGCCATTCACGGAGCGGCCCCCCGGCGGGCCGCGATAGCCGCACTTCTGATCCTCACCCCGCTGGCGGGGTGCACCAACGGCGCTGACGGCTCGGTGGACGCCGCCAGCGCCGTGGACGTTCAGCCCCTGGTCCACCTCCCGGCCGCGGAGGGGGCGGACCCCACCAAACCCTTCACGGTGACCGCCGAGCCGGGCAGCAGGCTCACCGACGTCACCGTCACCGGACCGGACGGCCAGGCGGTCGCCGGGAAGCTCGCCGACGACCAGCGGACCTGGCAGAGCGTCGGGCGGCTCTGGGCCGGCACCAAGTACGAGATCCGGGTGGCCGCCGACGACGGTGACGGCGGCCGCGGCGAGATGACCGGCTCGCTCACCACGACGGCGGCCCCGGCCAAGCTGAACGCCGAGCTCGGCCCCGGTTCCAGCGGCAGCGGCGTGTACGGCGTCGGACAGCCGCTCACCGTCAAGCTCTCCCAGCCGGTCAAGGACCCCGCCGCCCGGCAGGAGGTCGAACGGAGCCTCAAGGTGCTCTCCGAGCCCGCCGTGACCGGGTCCTGGTACTGGGTGGACGACAGCAACCTGCACTTCAGGCCCAAGGAGTACTGGCCCGCCCACGCCAACATCAAGCTCAGCTTCGACCGCCCCGGCGGCCGGATAGCCGACGGCCTGTACGCGGGCGACACGGTCACCCGGACGATCCGGACCGGCGACCGGGTGGAGGTCCTGATAGACGCGGCCGCGCACTACCTGACCTACCGCCGCAACGGCGAGGTGCTGAACACCATCCCGGTCACCACCGGCAGGCCCGGGTACTCCACCCGCAACGGCATCAAGGTGGTGCTCGGCCAGGAGGCCGACGTCCGGATGAGGAGCGAGAGCATCGGCATCGCGGCGGGCAGCCCCGACTCCTTCGACACGGACGTCAAGTGGGCCACCCGGGTCACCTGGAGCGGTGAGTACGTGCACGCGGCACCCTGGTCGGTGGCCTCGCAGGGCGTGGAGAACGTCAGCCACGGCTGCACCGGGATGAGCCTCGCCAACGCCAAGTGGTTCTTCGACGCGACCCGGATAGGGGACGTCGTCCAGGTGGTGAACAGCCTCGGCAAGTCCATGGAGCCGTTCGGCAACGGCTTCGGGGACTGGAACGTCTCCTGGGCGCAGTGGACCACGCACAGCGCCCTCGGCCGGACCGTCGACACGGCGGGCCGGGCGGAGGACCCCCAGTCCGTCGGCGCCCTGCTGCCGCAGGTCTAGGCCCCCGCTCGGGGCGGCCGGGCGGCCCGGGGCCGGTGGACCCGGCCGTCAGGCCCCGTATGCCAGCCTGAGGGCGTCGTGGACCGCGCTCAGCGCCTCGTCCCTGGAGAGACCGAGGCGGTGGGCGCGGTCCGCGTACTCGGCGGCGGCGCCGGCGGCCAGGCGGTGTGCGGTGTCGCCGACGGCGGCGATCAGGGTGCCGCGCCGACCGTGCGTCTCCACCACGCCGTCGGCCTCCAGCTCCCGGTACGCACGGGCCACCGTGTTGGCGGCCAGTCCGAGCTGTTCGGCCAGCGCACGGACGGTCGGCAGCTTGAGACCGGCCGGCAGCGCGCCGCCGCGGGCCTGTTCCGCGATCTGCGCACGGACCTGCTCGTACGGGGGAGTGGCGGATGCGTGGTCGATGCTCAGCTGCACTGATGGGCTCCTGACGGGTCGTTGGGCCCTATTGTGCCCGAATGATCGGTAGGCCCGTCCGCAGTGGGCGGCCCAGGAAACGGCCGAGGGCCCCCTGTCCGGCGGATGCCGGGCAGGGGGCCCTCAGGTGGCGATCAGCGGCGCTGCCGCACGGGATCAGTGGTGGCCGTGGCCGCTGGTGATCTCGTGGTGCTCCTCCGCCGTCGGCTTGGGGATCTGGCCACCCTCGCCGAAGTAGCCCTGCGAGAGCTTGGCGCGGGTCTTCTCCAGGCGGCCGACCTTGCGCTCGACACCGTTCTCGTCGACCTGGGCCGGGATCGCGATCGGCTGCTGCTGCTCGTGCGCGACGTACTTGTACAGCTTGTCCTGCGGCAGCTGGGCGTGGACCTCGACGAACTCACCGTGCGGCAGGCGCTTGATGACGCCGGTCTCGCGACCGTGCAGCACCTTGTCCTTGTCGCGGCGCTGGAGGCCGAGGCACCAGCGCTTGGTGATGAAGAAGACCACGACCGGCACGACGAAGAAGCCGGCCCGGACGAAGTACGTGATCGAGTTGAGCGACAGGTGGAAGTGCGTGGCGAACAGGTCGTTGCCACCACCGATCAGCAGGACCAGGTACTCGCTGATCCAGGCGGCACCCAGAGCGGTGCGGACCGGAGCGTTGCGCGGGCGGTCCAGGATGTGGTGCTCGCGCTTGTCGCCGGTGATCCAACCCTCGATGAAGGGGTAGACCGCGATCGAGACCAGGACCAGCGGGAAGATCATCAGCGGGATGAACACACCCAGGTTGAGGGTGTGGCCCAGCGCCCGGACCTCCCAGCCCGGCATGACACGGATCAGACCCTCGGAGAAGCCCATGTACCAGTCCGGCTGGGCGTCGGTGGACACCTGGTCGGGACGGTAGGGGCCGTACGCCCAGATCGGGTTGATCGTGGCGATCGCGGAGATCGCCGCGATGATGCCGAAGACCAGGAAGAAGAAGCCACCGGCCTTGGCCATGTAGACCGGCATCAGCGGCATGCCGACGACGTTCTTCTCGGTCTTGCCCGGGCCTGCCCACTGGGTGTGCTTGTGGTAGAAGACCAGGATCAGGTGCGCCACCAGCAGGCCCAGCATGATGCCCGGGATGAGCAGCACGTGGATGGTGAAGAAGCGCGGCACGATGTCGGTGCCGGGGAACTCGCCGCCGAACAGGAACATCTGGATGTAGGTGCCCACCAGCGGAACGGCGAGGATCGCGCCTTCCATGAAGCGGATACCGGTACCGGACAGCAGGTCGTCGGGGAGCGAGTAGCCGAAGAAGCCGTCGAACATGCCGAGGAGCAGCAGCAGGAAGCCGAAGACCCAGTTGATCTCGCGCGGCTTGCGGAACGCGCCGGTGAAGAAGACGCGCATCATGTGCACGAGCATCGCGGCGACGAACACCAGCGCGGCCCAGTGGTGGATCTGACGGATCAGCAGGCCACCGCGGACCTCGAAGCTGATGTTCATGGTCGAGGCGTACGCCTCGGACATCTTGATGCCGTCGAGCGGGGCGTACGGGCCGTGGTAGACGACCTCGGCCATGCTCGGCTTGAAGAACAGCGTCAGGTACACACCCGTGAGGATGATGATGACGAAGCTGTAGAGGCAGATCTCACCGAGCATGAAGGACCAGTGGTCCGGGAAGATCTTGCGCAGGTTGGCGCGGGCGAGGGAGTAGATCCCCAGCCGGCCGTCGGTCCAGTCAGCTGCCGCCTCGAACTTGTTGGCGGGCTTGGCGCGAGTGCTGCCGCTGCTGGGCTTTGCGTCGTTGTTGACGCTGCTCGCGGAACTCATGAGCGCTCCCAGAAGCTCGGGCCGACGGGCTCGGCGAAGTCGCCGGTGGCGACCAGGAAGCCCTTCTCGTCAGTGGTGATCTTCAGCTGCGGCAGCGGGTGGCCGGCCGGGCCGAAGATCACGCGCGCGCCGTCCGCCAGGTCGAAGGTCGACTGGTGGCAGGGGCAGAGCGCGTGGTGGGTCTGCTGCTCGTACAGGCTGATCGGGCAGCCGACGTGGGTGCAGATCTTCGAGTAGGCGAGAACGCCCTCGAAGCCGAGGTCGCGGGACTTCGCGTCCTTGATGTCCTCCGGAGCGATCCGGACGAGCATCAGCGCGTCCTTGGCGATGCGCTGCTGGAAGTCCTCGTCCGACTCCTCCAGGCCCTCGGGCTTGGCGAAGGTGAGCGAGCCGACCGCGATGTCCTCGGCCTTCATCGGCTGGTTGGTGTTCATGTTGATCAGCTGGATCGGCTTGGCCTCGGTGGCCTCGATCCAGTTGGTGTGGTCCAGCTTCTTCTCGGGCAGCGGGCCCAGGTCACGAAGCAGGACGACACCGGAGAGCGGCACCAGGGCCATCGAGCCGATGAGCGTGTTGCGCAGCATCTTGCGGCGGCCGAAGCCGGACTCGGCGGCACCGGTCTTGAACTGCTCGATGACGTCGTTGCGGACCTCGTCGTCAGCCTCGATCGGGTGGCGCTCGGCCGGCATCTCGACGTCGGACATCAGGGTGCGGGCCCAGTGGACCGCGCCCGCGCCGATGCAGAACAGCGCCACACCCAGGGTCAGACCGAGCGCGAAGTTCAGCGCGCTGATGTGACCCAGCGGGAAGACGTAGATGATCTTGTCGATCGGGAAGATCACGTACGAGGCGATGAACCCGATCGTCGCCAGCATCGAGATGATGAACATCAGCGAGACCTGGCGCTCGGCGCGCTTGGCGGCCCGCTCGTCGATGTCGGTCCGACGCGGCTCGTGGGCCGGCAGGCCCGGGTCGGCGAACGGGTCGCCGTGCTCGGCCACCTCGTGGCCGTGGGAGGCGTCGTGCGCCTCCGGCAGCTTCTCTTCAGGAATGTCGTGGCTCATGACTTCTTGGCCTTGGTGGTGTGGGCGGCGACCCAGATCGCGACCGCGATGAGGGCACCGAGACCGAAGATCCAGCCGAACAGACCCTCGGTCACCGGACCGAGGCTGCCCAGGGCCAGGCCGCCGGGGTTGGGCTCATCGTTGGTGGTGTGGCGGACGAAGGCCACGATCTGCTTCTTCTGCTCCTCCGGCATGGTGGTGTCGGGGAACGACGGCATGTTCTGCGGGCCGGTCTGCATGGCCTCGTAGATGTGCTTGGCGTCCACACCATCGAGCGACGGGGCGAACTTGCCGCGGGTCAGGGCACCGCCCTGGCCGGCGAAGTTGTGGCACTGGGCGCAGTTGGTGCGGAACAGCTCGCCACCCTTGGACACGTCGTTCGGGTCCGTGGAGGTGTACTGGTCCTTGGTCGGGGTAACCGGGCCGGGGCCGAGCGAGGCCACGAAGGCGGCCAGCTGGTCGATCTCGGTCTGGCTGTAGATGACCTTCTTGCGCGGGACCTGGGCACCCGGCTGCTGCGCGGGCATGCGGCCGGTGCCGACCTGGAAGTCGACAGCGGCGGAGCCGACGCCGACCAGGCTCGGGCCGTCGGAGGACCCCTGGCCGTTCAGACCGTGGCAGGAGGAGCAGCCGACGGCGAAGAGCTTCTTGCCCTCATCGATCGCGAGCGACTGCGCCGAGCTGTCGGCCTGCGCCTTCTCGGCGGGCGCGAACGCGGCGTACAGCCCCCCGGTGGCCGCCAGGGCGAGAAGTAGGACGACCAGCGCCGCCAGTGGGTGGCGCCGTCGTGCGGAGAGCTTTTTCACGGAATAACCCCGGTGTCAGGATCTGGTCGGCTGGTGGGCGTGCCCGGCGGCGCGGTCTGCTCTGGGCCGGCTTCGGGGACGCGCGTTCGGGTCGGTGCGGCGCCGCCCGTAGGTGGGCGAGCACTGCTCCGACCGGCGGCCAGCGACCTGATCAGCTGGTTACTTGATCAGGTAGATGGTCGCGAACAGGCCGATCCACACGACGTCGACGAAGTGCCAGTAGTACGACACCACGATCGCGGCGGTGGCCTGCTCGTGCGTGAACCGCTTCGCTGCGTACGTCCGTCCAAGGACCAGCAGGAAGGCGATCAGACCACCCGTCACATGCAGGCCGTGGAAGCCGGTGGTCAGGTAGAACACCGTGCCGTACGGGTCGGAGGAGAGCGAGAGGCCGTCCTTCTTGACCAGTTCGGTGTACTCGAAGATCTGGCCGCCGATGAAGATCGCGCCCATCACGAAGGTGATGGTGAACCACGAGCGGAGCTTCTTCACGTCACCGCGCTCGGCGGCGAAGACGCCGAGCTGGCAGGTGAGGGAGGAGAGCACCAGGATCGTGGTGTTCACCGAGGAGAAGGGCACATTGAGGGCGTGCGCCTTCTCGGTCCAGAACTCTGCGCCCTTGACCGAGCGGAGCGTGAAGTACATCGCGAACAGGGCCGCGAAGAACATCAGCTCCGAGCTCAGCCAGACGATGGTTCCGACGCTGACGAGGTTCGGCCTGTTGACCGCTCCGTGCGCGTGTCCGGTTTCTGTTGCTGTTGCTGTCGCCACGACGGACATTATGTCGGTCCCTTATTCCGTCTTCACGCCGGGGGTCTCCCTTCGGAGTGTCCGGTGCGTGCGGTATGCCCAGTTGGGGCCGGACGGGGCGTCCGGGGGCGGGCTGAGCGGGGCGGTGTCCGTTTTCTGATGGTTCTTCGGGTGGACCGATGGTCGGTTCGGATGCCTGCGGCACTCCTTTGCTCCGCGTGTCACTACCGCGCTGCCGGGTTCCGGTGGGTTAGCACCTCCGCCGTACGGGTGGTGTGAGTGCTTGGGGGTGACGGCCTGTCCTCCGGGTGGGTGAGTCCTGTGCGTGGTGGCTTGAGCGAGATCGCGCCAGGGGCTCACCTCGGGGGGTGGGCGGGAGTAGCATCCGGAAGTAGACGTGGTCCGGATCACACTGGACTCGTCGGGGCAGACGTTATAGAGGACGAGCACCCGGGAGCAGGGCCCATGGCGCACACGACCGACGAGACGCTCACCGTTCTGGTCTACAGCGACGACCGCAACACCCGGGAGCAGGTGACCCTCGCACTCGGCCGGCGACCCGCCGCCGACCTCCCGGAGCTGCGCTACCTGGAGTGCGCGACGGTCCCCGCGGTACTGAAGGCGCTGGAGCGCGGCGGGATCGACCTCTGCGTCCTGGACGGCGAGGCCGTCCCGGCCGGCGGGCTCGGGGTGGCCCGGCAGATCAAGGACGAGATCTACGGCTGCCCGCCCGTGCTGGCGCTGATCGGGCGGCCGCAGGACTCCTGGCTCGCCGCCTGGAGCCGAGCGGACGCCGCGATCTCGCAGCCGGTCGACCCGGTGGCACTGGGCGAGGCGGTCGTCGCACTGCTCCGGGCCCGGGTCGAGGGCCGTACGCCCGCCCGGCACTGAGCGGCGGCCCGGCCGGCCCGGCAGCCGACACCGGTCGGGGCTCCGGCGCCCCGGCGCGGTGGCCCGGCGGTGTCTCAGCAGGAGAGAAGGGGGTACCGGATCGCGGCACTGGTGCCCGCCCGGTCGATAGGCTGACTCCATTCCTTTCGGTGAAGACGAGAGCTGGAGTCAGCCATGGTGAACGTGAACCCTGCGAACGGCGGTAGCGACCCCGCGCAGGTGATCCGTACCTGGCCGGACCTCCTGAGCACGCTGCTGTCCGGTACCGACCTCGCCCAGGGCGACGCGGCCTGGGCGATGGACCGGATCATGAGCGGTGAGGCGACTCCGGTACAGATGGCCGGGTTCATGGTCGCGCTGCGGGCCAAGGGCGAGACGGTGGACGAGATCGCCGGCCTGGTCGAGTCGATGTACGCGCACGCCGAGCCGCTGTACATCCCCGGCCCCGCGGTGGACATCGTCGGCACCGGCGGCGACCGGGCCAAGACCGTCAACATCTCCACCATGTCGGCGATCGTGGCGGCGGCGGCCGGCGCGAAGGTGGTCAAGCACGGCAACCGGGCGTCCTCCTCCGCCAGCGGCTCCTCCGACGTCCTGGAGCGGCTCGGCATCGGCCTGGACCTGAGCGCCGAGCGGGTAGCCGAGGTGGCCGAGGAGGTCGGTCTGACCTTCTGCTTCGCCGCCAGGTTCCACCCGGCGATGCGGCACGCGGCCCCGGCCCGGCGTGATCTCGCGGTGCCCACCGCCTTCAACATCCTCGGTCCGCTCACCAACCCGGCCCATGTCACCGCCCACGCGATCGGCTGCTTCGACACCCGTCTCGCCGGGCTGATCGCCGGCGTGCTGGCCCGGCGGGGTGCCTCCGCACTGGTCTTCCGGGGCGACGACGGGCTGGACGAGCTGACCATCTCGACCACGTCCCGGGTCTGGATCGTGAAGGACGGTCAGGTCTCCGAGGCCGCCTTCGACCCGCGCGAGGTCGGTATCGAGCTGGTCGGCATCGAGGCGCTGCGAGGCGCCGACGCCGAGTACAACGCCGGGGTCGCACGCCGGGTGCTGGGCGGGGAGCGGGGACCGGTCCGGGACGCCGTCCTGCTCAACACCGCTGCCGCGCTGGCCGCACTGGAGCTGACCGGGGCGCCGCTGGCCGAGCAGCTCAGGGCCGGGATGGAGCGGGCCGCCGCGGCCATCGACTCGGGCGCCGCGCAGGACGTCCTGAAGCGCTGGGCCGAGGCCACCGCCCGAGCCTGAGGCGCGGCCTCCCCGACGAGCCGGGTGACCCGTCAGGTCCCCGGGGAGCCGTGCGGAAGCGGAGGGCGACCGAGTTCGGGGCGCCCTGGTGGGCAGGGTGCGCCTCGCTGCCCCTGCCGGGCCGGTGCGGCCTGTGCTCCGGTGCCCTCCGCCGTGCGCGGTTCCGCCGTGCCGCCCCGTCCCTCCGTCCGGCGTCCCCGGCCACGTCCGAACTGTGGGATGTCGTTTGACCGTTGTTCGGAAGCGTCCTAGAGTCCACGGCAGGTCATGAGCGACAGCGTCAAGCCCCAGCTTGCTGTCCGGCAACCCTCCGTCCGTGGCGGGGTGCCCTGGGTGAGGACCGGGCTGCGCGGCGCACCGTCCGCGTGGCAAGCGCGGACGCCCGGCACACCTGCACACTCCCGGGGTCCCCGACCTCAGAGGAGTGTCTTCCCATGTCCGTCACCACCGACATCTGCGCCCCCCTCCCCGTTCTCGGCCGCGACGTCCAGGTCCCGCTGGTCAGCGGGGACAAGGTCACCTACGCCGCGCTGGACTACGCCGCCAGCTCCCCGGCACTCCAGCGGGTCTGGGACGACGTCGCCGCCTACGCCCCGTACTACGGCAGCGTGCACCGGGGGGCCGGGTACCTCTCGCAGCTCTCCACCGACCTGTTCGAGCAGAGCCGCCGCACCGTCGCCGACTTCCTCGACCTGCGCGAGGGCGACCAGGTGGTCTTCACCCGGGCCACCACCGACTCGCTCAACCTGCTGGCCGGCGTGGTCCCGGCGGGCACCCGGGTCCTCGCCTTCGAGACCGAGCACCACGCCTCGCTGCTGCCGTGGCGCCGCGAGGGCGTGACGGTCAGCTACCTGCGCGCCCCGCGCTCGCACGCCGAGGCCGTCGCCGCGCTGGACGCCGCGCTCGCCGAGCACCCGCACGGCCCGCGGCTGTTCTGCGTGACCGGTGCCTCGAACGTCACCGGGGAGCTGTGGCCGGTCGCCGAGCTGACCGAGGTCGCCCATCGGCACGGCGCCCGGGTCGTGCTGGACGCCGCGCAGCTGGCCCCGCACCACCGGGTGTCGGTCCGCGAGCTGGACGTCGACTGGATCGCCTTCTCCGGCCACAAGCTGTACGCCCCGTTCGGCGCGGGTGTGCTGGCCGGACGCGGCGACTGGCTGGACGCGGCCGAGCCCTACCTGGCGGGCGGCGGGGCCAGCCGTACGGTGGCCCGGGAGGTGGACGGCTCGGTGGCCGTCGAGTGGCAGCAGGGCCCGGCCAGGCACGAGGCCGGGTCGCCCAACGTGATCGGCGCCTACGCCATCGCCTCGGCCTGCCGGGCGCTGAGCGAGGCCGGATTCGACGCGCTCCAGGCCCGGGAGCAGCAGCTGGTCGGGCGGCTGAAGGCCGGGCTGGCGCAGATCCCCGAGGTCAAGGTGCTCAGCCTGTTCGGTACGGACGCCGCACGGGTGGGCGTGCTCTCGTTCGTGGTGGAGGGCTGGAACAGCTCGCACTTCGCGGCGGCGCTCTCCGCCGAGTACGGCATCGGGGTGCGGGACGGCCTGTTCTGCGCGCACCCGCTGGTCCGTACCCTGCTGGGCGGGGAGGCGGAGTCCGGTCAGGTCTCCGCGTGCGGTGCGCCGGAGCCCTCGCTGCCCGGCGAGCGCAGCCTGAACGCGATCCGGGTCAGCTTCGGCGCCGGAACGCCGGACGAGCACCTGGAGCGCTTCCTGGCGGCCGTCCGCGAGCTGGTCGCGGACGGCGCGCGGTGGACCTACCGGAGCGAGGGCGGGCGCTGCGTCGCGGACACCCGGCGGGCCTGACGCCCGGCGGGGCGGTGGACTACTCGTCGAGGCCCAGCGCGAAGGCGGCCTCGAGGTCGTGCTGGGAGTAGGTGCGGAAGGCGATCTGGGTCTGGGTGTCCAGCACCCCGGGGACCTTGTTGAGCCTGCCGGGGATCACCGCGGCCAGATCGTCGTGGTGCCGCACCCGAACCATCGCCACCAGGTTGTAACCGCCGGTCACCGAGTACACCTCGCTGACGCCCTCGATGGCGGCGATGGCCTCGGCGATCTCGGGGATCCTGTCGACGCTGGTCTTGATGAGAACGATCGCGGTGATCACTCGTCGGCTCCTGTCCGTGGGGAGGGGGCCAGCGTATCGGGGCGGCCCAGGGTGGCCGCCCAGGTGGCCAGGTACCCGGTGGCGAAGCCGATCACGTGCACCAGGTAGGCCACCTCGGAGCCGCCCGAGTGCACCGACCACCACTGCAGGGCGAACCACAGGCCCAGCACCAGCCAGGCGGGGAAGCGCAGCGGCAGGAAGAACAGCAGCGGTACCAGCGCGGTGACCCGGGCCCTCGGGTAGAGCCGGAGGTAGGAGCCGAGCACCCCGGCGATCGCCCCCGAGGCGCCGACCAGCGCGCGCACCGCCTCGATCGAGTGCACCTGCGCGTAGGCGTAGCCGTAGGTGGCCAGCGCGCCGACGGTGAGGTAGCCGAGCAGGAAGCGGATCCGGCCGAAGCGCTCCTCGACGCCGGGGCCGAAGACGAACAGGAAGAGCATGTTCCCCAGCAGGTGCAGCCAGCCGGCGTGCACGAAGAAGGACGTGAACACCGACAGCGCCGGGATCTTGCCGGGGTCGGGGGAGAGCAGGCAGCCCGGGACGACCGGCGGCAGGGTGGCCAGCTGGTCGGGGGTCAGCGGACGGTTGGCGATCAGTTCGACGGGTACCGCGCCCCAGCGCTGCTCGTAGCGCTGCTCGGCGCAGACCCGGGCGGGTCCGGTGCCGTAGCCGGGGTTGAGGCCGAAGCTGGGTCCGGCCAGCAGGACCACCGAGCTGATCGCGATCAGGGTGAGGGTGGCCACCGGGGCCCTGACGGGCGGGACGCCGTCCTTGGCGGGGAGGTGGTCGAGGACGGGAGTCGCCATGCTGACGAGCATTCCTCGGACGGTCCCGGACGACACCGCGGTGTACTGCGTGCGGGTTACCCGCCGCCCGGCGTCCGGGAGGTCCGTACCGGTGGCGGCCGGGGTGCGGGCAGGCAATAGGCTTGGGCCTCCACACCGCACCAGCCACCGCAGGCGACCTGGGCGACAGCCGAGGACAGCACCGATCGAAAGGACCGGGCCGATGAGCATCGCCGCCCCCACCGCTGAGACCCGCTGGCGCTGCACCCTCTGCGGCAACCTGACCCGGTTCGACGTGACCCGTTCGGCGAAGGTCGTCGAGTACCTGCACTTCGACCTCGCGGGCGAGTCCAAGGTGGAGGAGACCGAGGTGCTGGCCGAGACCATCGAGTCGGTCCGCTGCCGCTGGTGCAACGCGGTGGACCAGGTCGAGCTGGTGGCCCGTCCCGGTGCCGAGGAGCAGCAGGACGCCTGACCCCGGACCGCCCCGCCCCGGTGACCGAGCGCCCACCGGCGCGGACCGTGGCGGGGCCGCTGTCCCTCGGGGCCGGGGCCTGCGGTCCCGGTGTGTGGCGAGGTCCCGGGTGGGGCACGGTACACGGGACAATTGCAGAGAGCGGTGGGTTTGAGGGCAGCGGCAACGGGCCGTACGGAACCCGCAGAGCAGAATCGGAGCCGAGGACGTGGTGGACACAGCGAGGGGGCCGGCCGAGCCGCAGGGGCATCCGCCCGCTGTGGACCAGGCCGGTGCCGTCCCGGTGGCCGGTGCCGCTCACGGTCCCGAGGCGGAGTCGGCCGGGCGGCCCGGTACGGACGGCGGTGCCCGGGCGACCGAGGCCGACGCGGCCGGGAGCGCCGGGGCCGGCGCCGCCGAGAGCACGGCGACTGCCGAGTCCGCTGAGGCCGCTGAGGCCGCCGACACCGAGCAGTTGGACCGGCCGCTGCCCGAGGGGGTGCGTCGCCGGGTGGTCGGGATCGCCGCCGACGCGCTGGGCGGACTGCCGGGCGTCGACGTGCCCGCCTCGCTGCGCCAGTACGCGAAGTTCACCCCGGCCCGCCGGGCCAAGTACGCGGGGACGGCGCTGGCCGCCGCCCTGGAGTCGGAGCCGCTGTTCCGGCTTCGGATAGCGGACCGGCTTCGGCTGGGCCAGCCCGATCTGGTCAGGGCGCTGGAGGCCGGGAGCGTGCCCGGCGCCGCCGACCCGATGGACGTCGCCGCCGCCGCGTACCTGCTGCGGCCGGCGGGCTGGGCCAGGCTGGTGGCCGAGGCCGGGGAACAGGTGGAGCGGGCGGGAGCGGAGGGCGCGGCGGCCGAGGCCGCCCGGCTGGTGGAGAAGCTCCAGGAGGAGCTGGCCGAGGTGCGTTCGCAGGCGCGGGCCGATCTGGACCGCCAGCGGGCCGAGGCCGAGGGCGTCCGCCGGGAGGTGGAGTCGCTGCGCAAGCGGGTCCGCAGTCTGGAGAGCGACACCCGGCGGGCCCAGGCCGAGGCGCGCAAGCTGCAGGTGGAGCTGGACGCGGCCAGGGCCGCCGCCGGTACCGAGCGCAGTGCGGCCGAGGGCGAGGCGCGGCGGCTGCGGCACCGGGTCGCCGAGCTGGAGACGGCCCTCGAGGCCGGTCGCCGTTCGGCCAGGGAGGGGCGCAGCGTCGAGGACATGCGGCTGCGGCTGCTGCTGGACAGCGTGCTGCAGTCGGCGCAGGGCCTCCAGCGCGAGCTGGCACTGCCGGTCTCGCAGATCCGTCCGGCCGACCTGGTGGACGCGGTGGTGCCCGGCTCCGCCTCGCCGAACGACGTGGCCAGGCGCGGGCTGGCGGAGGACGATCCGGCGCTGCTGGACCAACTGCTGGCGATCCCTCAGGTCCACCTGGTGGTGGACGGCTACAACGTCACCAAGACCGGCTATCCGGCCCTGCCGCTGGAGCAGCAGCGGATCCGGCTGCTGGGCGGTCTGGCGATGCTGGCCCAGCGCACCCAGGCAGAGGTGACCTGTGTCTTCGACGGCCAGGACCTGGACGTTCCGGTGATCATGGCGCCGCCGCGCGGGGTCCGGGTGCGGTTCAGCCGGACCGGGGAGACGGCGGACGAGCTGATCCGGCGCCTGGTGCGGGCCGAGCCGCAGGGGCGTCCGGTGGTGGTGGTCTCCGCGGACAAGGAGATCGCCGACGGCGTGCGGAAGGCGGGTGCGCGCCCGGTGGCCTCGGTGCTGCTGCTGAACCGGCTGTCACGCTCCTGACCTGCGGGTTCGATTCCTCCGCCAAGAGCTCGGGCCGGCCTTGACGGGCGGTCGGGATGGCGGCTCCCGGATGTGACGGTTCGGTGAATCCCATGCGGGGGCACGGGGTTGGGGGCGGTGGGGAGTGGCTTTTGACTGCCATCTTCACTAGGGTCTGGCGTCAAACCTATTTTCCGGATTTCCGCCCGATCGGACGGGTCCAGCAGGAAGAAGGAGCTAGACCCTTGGCCACCCACCGCCGTCCCAAGCAGCCGAGCCGTGCGCGGGTCTCCGTGCTGACCGCTGCAGCTGCGACTGCGGTCGCCCTCTCCGCCAACGCGAGTGCCCACGCGGCGCCCGCCCAGCCGAGCAAGGACGAGGTCAAGGTCCAGATCGACCAGCTGAACACCGAGCAGGAGCAGGCAGCCGAGAAGTTCAACGGCGCCCAGGAGCGGGCCGACCAGCTGCGCAAGCAGGCCGACCAGCTGCAGGACCAGGTCGCGCGCGGCCAGGACCAGCTGACGCAGCTGCAGAACAGCCTGTCGGCGGTGGCCGGCGAGCAGTACCGCTCGGGCGGGATCGACCCGACCGTGGCGCTGATGCTCTCCGCCAACCCGGACGGCTACCTGGAGCAGGCCTCCAGCGCCGAGCAGGTCAACCAGACCGAGGCCGACATCCTGAAGGCGCTCAAGGAGCAGCAGGCCCGCCTGGACCAGCAGAAGCAGGAGGCCGCCACGGTCCTCGCCGAGCTGGACCGCAACACCAAGGACCTGAACGACGCCAAGGCGCAGGTGCAGCAGAAGCTGCAGGACGCCACCAACCTGCTCAACACGCTCACCGCGCAGGAGCGGGCCGCGGTGGTGGCTGCCGACCGGGCCTCGCGCGGCGATTCCCGCGCCGACCTCGGCCCGCTGCCGAGCGCGGGCGGCTACGCCGGTGTCGCGGTCGCCGCGGCGTTGAACAAGCGCGGCTCGGACTACGTCTGGGGCGCCGAGGGGCCGAGCACGTTCGACTGCTCGGGTCTGATGCAGTGGGCCTACGCGCAGGCCGGTGTCTCGCTGCCGCGCACCTCGCAGGAGCAGGCCAGCGTCGGGACCAAGGTGCCCTCGCTCGCCCAGGCGCAGCCCGGCGACCTGGTCATCTACGGCAATGACGCGCACCACGTCGGGATGTACATCGGCAACGGCATGGTGGTGCACGCCCCGCACACCGGTGACGTGGTGCGGACGATGCAGGCGGACGCGATGTCGATCCTCACCATCCGCCGCGTCTGACGGCCGACAGCTGCCGGGGTCGGGCACGCGGTGTTCGGCCGCCGAAATCGTCCTGTGATGCAGAGCACTTCCGCGGGCCTTTCCGCTGAAAGTCCGTCAGCCGATCGTGCCGGGACCGTCACTCCGGGTCGATTCACAAACGAACTTGTCGGTGATTCAGAATTTTTTCTGACAAGGATTTGAACGGATCACGGTTTCGTTACTAGTGTCGTGACCTGAACCACCGCACAGTCGATCACTCAATCAGGGTGGCGGCGGGGGTTCCCGCCGAGTCCGAGAGGCAGCGGGGCAGTCCAACTGCCTTACGGGGAAGCCCCATCAGGGGTGCTGCGGATCGGAGCCGGGGAACCACGTTCCTCGGGGTGAATCGGCGCCAGGTCGGCCGGCCGTCGTGGACGGTGGCCGGTGAGGCGTCGTAGGGCATCTCTTCCAGCCCGAACCCGTCAGCTCACCCGGTAGGCGGACGTAGGAAGAAGGAGTCCGCCTTCGTGGCGTCCCATCGTCGTCCCAAGCCTGCAAGCCGTACCCGCGTCACCATCCTGACCGCGGCGGCCGCGACCGCGGTGGCGCTCTCCGCACAGACCGGTGCGCACGCCGACCCGAAGCCGACCAAGGACGAGGTCGCGACCCAGGTCGACCAGCTCGACGGGCAGGCCGAGGCCGCCACCGAGAAGTTCAACGCGGCGACCGAGAAGCAGCAGACCCTGCAGAAGCAGGTCAGTGACCTGCAGGACCAGGTGGCTCGGCAGCAGGATCGGGTGAGCACCGTCCAGCAGGGGCTCGCCGAGATCGCGGCGGAGCAGTACCGCAACGGTGGCATCTCCCCGACGGTCCAGCTGATGCTCTCCAGCTCGCCGGACTCCTTCCTCTCCAGGGCCGACTCGATCCAGCAGGTCGGCCTCTCGCAGGCCGATGCGCTCAAGACGCTCAAGGGCGAGCAGGAGAAGCTCGACCAGCAGAAGGCCGAAGCCCAGCAGAAGCTGGCCGAGCTGGATGCCACCACCAAGGACCTGAAGACGTCGAAGGACGAGGTCCAGGCCAAGCTGGCGCAGGCCAAGGCGCTGCTCGACACCCTGACCCAGCAGGAGCGCGAGGCGCTGCAGGCCGCCCAGGACAAGGCCGCCGCCGATGCGGCCGCCAGCGCCCGCGCCTCGCGCGACAGCAGCCGCGCCGACCTCTCCTCCGGTGGTTCAGGTGGTTCCGGTGGTTCAGGCAGCAGCAGCAAGAGCGGTGGCAGCAGGGCCGGCGGCAGCGTCAACGTGCCGTCCGGTTCGTACGCCGCCGCCGCGGTGGCCGCCGCCGAGTCGCAGGAGGGCAAGCCCTACCTCTGGGGTGCCACCGGTCCGGACGCCTTCGACTGCTCGGGTCTGATGCAGTGGGCGTACGCCAAGGCCGGTGTCTCGCTGCCGCGCACCTCGCAGGAGCAGGCCTCGGCCGGCACCAACATGGGCACCGACATCTCCAACGCCCGTCCCGGTGACCTGATCATCTTCTACGACGACCAGCACCACGTCGGCATGTACGTGGGCGGCGGTCAGGTCATCCACGCGCCGCGGGCCGGCAAGCCCGTCCAGTACATGAGCGCCACCGTGCTGCCCATCTCGGCGATCGTCCGGGTCTGACCCGTACCCGATCGACCGCAGGCCCGGCCCTCCCCGTGGGGGCCGGGCCTGCGGCGTTTCCGGAAAGTCGAGTTGATGTCCTATTAGTGGCCAAATATTCGGTGTTACAGGGGTTTGGACTAGATCCTCCGGACTCGCTAACGTCTGGCCCCGGACCTTAGCCGAGGACGAATGGAGCAGCCGCCCCGATGTCGATGCACCGCCGTTCCCCCCTGCCGGGCACGCAGCGGCTGGCCCGCGCCCTGGTGCTCACGGCAGCGGCCACCACCGCGCTCGGCATGACGCTCGGTGGCCCGGCCCAGGCCGCCCCGGGCCTGCCCGCCGACCCGCCGTCCAAACAAGAGGTCAAGGCGCAGGTCGACCGGCTGTACGAGGAGGCCGAACAGGCCTCGGAGCGCTTCAACGCCGCCCAGGAGTACCAGAAACGCCTGCAGGGAGAGGCCGACGGGCTCCAGGGCCAGGTGGTCGCCGCGCAGGAGGAACTGAACCGGCTGCGCACCGACCTCGGAGCGGTGGCCGCCGCCCAGTACCGTGCGGGGGGTATCGACCCGGCCGTGGCGCTGATGCTGGACTCCGACCCGGACGGCTACCTCAACCGGGCCCGCAGCCTCAACCAGGCCGCCGAGCGGCAGGGTGCCACCGTCCGGCAGGTGATCGACCGGCAGCTGAGGCTCGACCAGCGCCGCGCCGAGACCACCGCCAAGCTCGCCGAGCTGGAGGAGGCCCGCCGCGCGCTCACCGAGAGCAAGCAGCAGATCCAGCAGCGGCTGACCCAGGCCCAGCGGCTGCTCAACGGCCTCGGGGCGGCCGAGCGGTCCAGGCTGGACGCCGAGGACGCCGAGGCGGCCGAGCAGCGCGCCACCCGGGGCACCGACCGGCTCGACCTCGGTGACCAGCCGGCCTCCTCCGAACGCGCCGCCGCCGCGTTCGCCGCCGCCGTCTCCCGGATCGGCTCGCCCTACGTCTACGGATCCACCGGCCCGCGTACCTTCGACTGCTCCGGTCTGATGTACTGGAGCTGGCGGCAGGCCGGAGTGACCCTGCCGCGCACCTCGCAGGCGCAGCTGTACGCGGGGCGGCGAGTGAGCCTGAGCGAGGCGCGACCGGGAGACCTGGTGATCTTTTTCAGGGACATGCACCACGTCGGCATGTACGCCGGCGGCGGGGTGGTCGTGCACGCGCCCTACCCGGGCGCCCGGGTCCGTTACGAGAGTGTGAAGGCGATGCCGGTGGCCGGGGTGGTGCGGGTCTGAACGCGGACCAGGAGCCACTGGTCACCGACCTGCCCCGGCCGACCGGGGCAGGTCGGCCCTTGCTGTCCCGGCGCGGGGCGCTCCTGCTGGCGGTCGGCGGCCTTGCGCAGCTGTCCGGGCCCGGGCCGCGGCAGACGGTCCGGCCGCCCGTCGGGGACGCGGCCGCCGGGCCGCCCGTCAGGCCGGAGATCGAGGCCCTGCTCGCCCGCCGGGCCGGGGCGCTGCGCAGTCCGGACCAGGCCGCCCTGCTCGCCGGGGTCGCCCCCGAGGCCAGGGCGGCCCAGCAGGAGGCGCTGGCCCGCTGCCGCGGCATACCCTTCGCCGAACTCTCCTACCGGCTCACCGACTTCTCGGAGCCGCGCGGCGTCGACCGGTTCACGGCGACCGCCGACCTCGGCTACCGGCTGCACGGCATCGACAACCACCCGGCGCTGCTCGGCCGCACCCTGGAGTTCGTCCGGGTGGACGACGGCTGGCTGCTGGCCGGGGACCGGCCGACCGAGGCCGCCGCGCTCTGGGACCTGGGCGCGGTCCGGGTGGTGCACGGCAGCCGCAGCCTGGTCCTCGGCCTGGCCGCCACCGCGGACCTGGCGAAGACCGCGGTGATCGCCGACCAGGCGGTGCCGGCGGTCGAGGAGGTCTGGGGGGACGGCTGGGCCGGGCAGCTGCTGCTGGAGATCCCGCAGACCGAGGACCAGTTCGCCCGGCTGCTGGGCGTCTCCGCCGTCGACTACCAGGGCATAGCCGCCGTCACCACGGCCGCCGCCGGGGCCCCGCACGGCACCGCCGCCGACCGGGTGCTGCTCAACCCGGACGCCTACGCCGGGCTCAGCGACCTGGGCCGCCGGGTCGTCACCACCCACGAGGCCACCCATGTCGCCACCCGGGCCGACACCAGGCCCTGGACGCCGCTCTGGCTCTCCGAGGGCGTCGCCGACTACACCGGCTACCGGGGCAACGGCCGCACCGCCCGGCAGATCGCGCCGGAGCTGGCCAACGACGTGGAGGCCGGACGACTGCCGAGCGCACTGCCCCTGGACGCGGACTTCGCCGCCGGCTCGGCCGGGATCGCCCAGGCGTACGAACTCGCCTGGATGGCCTGCGACATGATCGCCCGCCAGTGGGGCGAGCAGCGCCTGGTCGCGCTCTACCGGGCGGTCGGCGCGACCGAGTCGGTGCGGACGCAGGGGCTCGACGGGCTGTTCCGGGCGCAGCTGGGCACCGGCCTCGACGAGTTCACCCGGCAGTGGATCAGCGAGGTCCGCCGGCTGCCGACGCGCCCGTAGAGCCGAGGCCGTCCAGCAGGTCCTGTTCGTAGGCGATGCCGGGACGGACCGGGTAGCCGGCCCGCTCCAGCGCCGGGAGGACGACGGTGCGCTCCGCGTCCGGCCCCCGGGTGGAGCGCCACAGCCGGTGGCAGGAGACCACGGTGGCCGTCAGCAGCAGGAGGTTCCGTACGGTCAGCACGGCCACGCCCCACGGCTGGCTGTTGTGCACCTGGCCGAAGAGGATCGGGAACTCCAGCGTGGTGAAGAGCGTGGCGACCAGGATCACCACCGCGACCGGCTTCTGGCTGGTGCCGCGCACGGTCAGGCAGACCGCCGCCACGCCGACCAGCCAGACCAGGTACTGCGGGCTGATCACCCGGCTGGTCACGGTGAAGATCAGCAGAGCGCTGAGCGCCGCGTCGTAGGTGGTGGCGGGCTGCCAGCGCCTGGCCCGCAGCCGCCACAGCAGCAGCCAGCCGAAGCCGAGCGCGGTGGCCGCCACCGACAGCTGGGAGATCAGCGGCACCCAGGGGCCGAGCAGCTCCAGCGAGCCGTAGTTCATCGAGACCTGGCCGTGCCAGACGCCGGCCAGCCGGGCGAAGTGCAGCGGCAGCGCACCGACCGACTCGACCTCGATGCCCCGGTCCCGCTGGAACTTCAGGAACTCGAAGGCACCGTTCATCCCGGCTGCCAGCAGGAAGCACAGCGCACCCAGGGTGGCCGCCGCGGCCGTCCAGGAACGGCGGGTACGGCGCCCGCGCGGGGTGCCCGCCAGCGCCAGCACCGGCCAGATCTTCACCAGGCCGCCGAAGCCGAGCAGGATCCCGCCGATCGCCGGGCGGCGCAGCAGCACCAGCAGGCCGGCCACCGCGACGGCGGTCACCAGGATGTCGTACCGGCAGTAGACCGTCGGCCCGAGCAGCGGGACGCCCGCCACCCAGACCCAGGCACCGGTGAAGCTGCGGCCCCGGCGGGTGCCGGCCCGCATCAGCAGGGCCATCGCCAGCGCGTCCAGGACACCGCAGATGACGAAGAAGGAGACCAGGTAGGACCAGGGCAGCAGGCCGGGCAGCAGGATCACCAGGGCCGCACCCGGCGGGTACTGCCAGGTGACGTCGTCCAGCGGGAAGGTGCCGGTCTGCAGGACCTCGTACCAGCCGTGGTAGATCACCGTGACGTCGGCGGTGACGTCCATGCCGGAGATCCGCAGCACACCGACGGCCATCAGTACGATCAGGACCCGGGTGACCAGCCAGCCGCCCGCGAGCCCCCACAGCGCCCCGCCGGCCGGGCGGCCGGGCGCGGACAGCGCGGTACTACCGGTGTTGCCGGTGACACCGGCCGGAACCAACTCCACTGCGCTCCCTCGTTCGGCTCCAGGCGGACATCGCGCGGACGTCGATCGGCTCTGTTCGTGTCGGTACAGGTGGTGGGCCGCATCCTCCCACGCCCCCGGGCGCGGGAGTGCCCGCGAGACCCCTCGTCTGTCTGGACCGGCACGGGAGGGAAACGGTTGCGCTGCCCGGCCGCGTTCCCGGCGAGCCGCGGTGTTGACCTATGGTACGGATCACCGACCGGTACACCGAGCACCCCCCGACCGAGCGAGCCGTGGCATGCACAAGACCCTGATCGTCACCAACGACTTCCCGCCCCGGCCCGGCGGAATCCAGGCGTTCGTACACAATATGGCCGTCCGGCAGCCCGCCGGAAGCATTGTGGTGTACGCCTCCACCTGGCGTGACGGCAGTGAGGTCCGGCGCTTCGACGCGCAGCAGCCGTTCCCGGTGATCAGGGACCGCACCAGGATGATGGTGCCGACCCCCAGGGTCACCCGGCGGGCCGCCGAGATCCTGCGGGCCGAGGGCTGCGACTCGGTCTGGTTCGGCGCCGCCGCGCCGCTCGGGCTGATGGCCCCCGCGCTGCGCCGGGCCGGGGCCGGACGGCTGCTCGGCATGACCCACGGTCACGAGGCCGCCTGGGCCCAGCTCCCGGCCTCCCGCCAGCTGCTGCGCCGGATCGGCGCGGGCACCGACACCCTCACCTACCTCGGCGAGTACACCCGTTCGCGGATCGCCGCCGCCGTCGGACCCGGGGCGGCGGAGCGGATGGTGCAACTGCCGCCCGGGGTGGACGAGCAGACCTTCCGGCCGGACTCCGGCGGCGCCGCGGTCCGGGCCCGGCTGGGGCTGAGCGACCGTCCGGTGGTGGTCTGCGTCTCCAGGCTGGTCCCGCGCAAGGGCCAGGACACCCTGATCGCGGCGATGCCGCAGATCCTGGCGTCCGTGCCGGACGCCGTCCTGCTGATCGTCGGCGGCGGGCCCTACCTGGCGGACCTGCGGAAGCTGGCCGAGGCCACGGGGGTGAGCGACTCGGTGCGGTTCACCGGTGCGGTCCCGTGGGAGGAGCTGCCCGCGCACTACGGCGCCGGCGACGTCTTCGCCATGCCCTGCCGCACCCGTCGGGGCGGGCTGGACGTGGAGGGTCTCGGCATCGTCTACCTGGAGGCCTCGGCGACCGGGCTGCCGGTGGTCGCGGGCGACTCGGGCGGCGCCCCCGACGCCGTCCTGGAGGGCGAGACCGGGTACGTCGTCCCGGGGCGCTCGACGGCGGCGACGGCGGAGCGGATCGTGCGGCTGCTGCACGACGAGGAGCTGCGCCGTCGGATGGGGGAGGCCGGACGGCGCTGGGTGGAGCGTTCCTGGCGCTGGGACCTGCTGGCCGGACGGCTCACCTCGCTGCTGGCGGCCTGAGCCCGGGGCCCCGCCGGAGCTGTCCGGGGGTGCGGCTCGGGAGTGCCGCGCGGGGAGCCGGGCGGGGCGGAGGCCACCGCGGCCGGCCGGGCCCGGTGGGCCACGGTGGGGCGGTGCAGCCTCCCAGGGGGCGGTTCGTACGGCTCCCCGCGCCCCTGGCGTGCGTTCAGCGCTGGTAGAGGGCCTCGACGTCGGCGGCGAAGTCCTTCAGGACGAGGTTGCGCTTCAGCTTCAGCGAGGGCGTCAGGTAGCCGCTCTCCTCGGAGAAGACGGTGTCCAGGATGCGGAACTTCTTCACCGCCTCGGCGTGCGAGACGGCCAGGTTGCCGTCGTCCACCGCGGACTGGACGGCCGCCAGCAGGTCGGGGTCCTCGCGGAGGTCGGCCGGCGAGGCGTCGGCGGGCTTGCCGTTGAGCTCCTTCCACTTGGGGAAGAAGTCCTCGTCGATGGTGACCAGACAGGAGATGAACGGCCTGCGGTCGCCGACCACCATCACCTCGCCGATCAGGGCGTGAGCGCGGATCCGGTCCTCGATCACGGCGGGGGCGACGTTCTTGCCGCCCGCTGTGACGATGATCTCCTTCTTCCGGCCGGTGATGGTGAGGTAGCCGTCCTCGTCCAGCGAACCGAGGTCGCCGGTGGCCAGCCAGCCGTCGTGCAGGACCTCGGCGGTGGCGGCCGGGTTGTTCCAGTACCCGGCGAACACCTGCGGACCCTTGAACATGACCTCGCCGTCCTCGGCGATCCGGACCGCCGAGCCGGGCAGCGGCTGGCCGACCGTGCCGATCTTCGTCAGGTCGTGCGGGTTGAAGGCGGTGGCGGCACAGGTCTCGGTCAGGCCGTAGCCCTCCAGGACGGTGAAGCCGATGCCCCGGTAGAAGTGGCCGAGCCGCTCGCCGAGCGGGGCACCGCCGGAGATCGCGTGGGTGGCCCGGCCGCCCAGTGCGGCGCGCAGCTTGCTGTAGACCAGCTTGTCGAAGACCGCATGCTTGATTCTGAGGACCAGGCCGGGGCCGCCCTGGTCGAGTGCCCGGCTGTACGCGATGGCGGTGTCGGCGGCCCGGTCGAAGATCTTGCCCTTGCCGTCGGCCTGCGCCTTGGTGCGCGCGGTGTTGTACACCTTCTCGAAGACCCGGGGCACGCCCAGGATCAGGGTCGGGCGGAAGGAGGCCAGCTCGGCGGTGACGTCCTTGATGTCCGAGACGTGGCCCAGCTTGATCGGCGTGATGGCGGCGGCGATCTCGGCGATCCGGCCCAGGACGTGGGCCAGCGGGAGGAAGAGCAGCACCGAGCTCTCGCCGGTCCGGAACAGCGGCTCCAGACGGTTCGTCACATTGCCCAGCTCGGCCAGGAAGTTGGCGTGCGTCAGCTGGCAGCCCTTGGGGCGGCCGGTGGTGCCCGAGGTGTAGACGATGCTGGCGATCGAGTCCGCGGTCGCGATGGAACGGCGCTCGTCCACCGTGTCCTCGGTGACTGCGGCCCCGGCCTCGGCGAGGGCGGCGACGCCGCCCGCCTCGATCTGCCAGGTGTGCTTCAGCTCCGGCAGCCGGTCGCGGAGGCCCGCCACCACGGCGGCGTGGGTGTCGGTCTCGGTGATCACGGCGACTGCCCCGGAGTCGCTCAGGATCCACTGCACCTGCTCGACGGAGGAGGTCTCGTAGACCGGCACGGTGATCGCGCCCGCGGTCCAGATCGCGAAGTCCAGCAGCGTCCACTCGTAGCGGGTGCGCGACATGATGCCGACCCGGGCGCCCGGTCGCACGCCGGAGGCGATCAGGCCCTTGGCCGCGCTGTGCACCTCGGCGAGGAACTGCACAGCCGTCAGGTCCACCCAGCGCCCGTCCACCTTGCGGCTGATCACCGCCTCGCCCGGGTGCCGCTCGGCGTTCTGGTGGACGAGGTCGGCGAGGTTACCGTCGCTCGGTACCTGGTAACGGGCCGGAAGGCTGAACTCGAGCAAGACTGCTCCTCGTCTGCGACGCTGCGGGACGGCAGGACGTTACTGCCCGGTAGGTGGATTCGACCAGGGGTGTCGGTCCGGTTGTTCCGAGAGTCACACCGTTCGACCAGGTCTGAGGGGTCCGGTGCACCGGGGTGGATGAACCGGGAGGTTTCGACTCGCACCATACGGCAGCGCCGATGTGACCCGCCGGTAGGTCCGATCTCCCCCGTACGCCCGGAGCCCCCGCGGCACGGGGGGGCTCACCTGGCGCGATAACCTGCCCTGGGCGCATATCGGAAGAGACGCGGAGGACCGTTCCATGGCGGAACACACCAGGTCGAGCATCACCATCGCCGCGACCCCGGCGGAGGTCATGGCCGTGATCGCGGACTTCGCCGCGTACCCGGCGTGGACCGGCGAGGTCAAGGAGATCGAGGTCCTGGAGAGCGCCGAGGACGGCCGGGCCGCCCAGGTCCGCCTGCTGCTCGACGCCGGGGCGATCCGCGACGAGCACGTCCTCGCCTACACCTGGGACGGCGACCGCGAGGTCTCCTGGACGCTGGTCAAGAGCCAGATGCTCCGCTCCCTGGACGGCTCCTACTCCCTGGCCGCCGTCAAGGGCGGTACCGAGGTCACCTACCGGCTCGCCGTGGACGTGAAGATCCCGATGCTCGGCATGATCAAGCGCAAGGCGGAGAAGGTCATCATCGACCGGGCGCTCGCCGGGCTGAAGAAGCGCGTCGAGGGCTGAGGTTCCGGCGGTGCGGACGATCCTGGTCAGCGGAGACGGCTCGGCACTGATCGCCGCGGCCACCGCCCTGCACGCGGCCGGCCAGGGGCGGCGCACCCTGCTGCTCGCCGCCGGCGACCCGCACCGCACGCTGGACGCCGCCCTCGGCGGCAGGCTCACCGGACTCCCCACGCCGTACGCCGAGCACCTCACGGCCGCGCGGGTCGACGAGCAGGACGCCTTCCGCGCCACCCTGGACGGGTTCGGCGACCGCCTCGGCCCCGCCCTCGACCTGATCGGTGCCGCTCCGCTCGACCCCGAGGAGCTCACTCCGCTGCCCGGCACCCGCCAGCTCGCCCTGCTGCGCGCGCTGCGCACCGCCGACGCCGAGGTCCTGGTGGTCGCGGCCCCCGACCCGGCCGAGCTGATCGCCACCCTCGCGCTGCCCGAACAGCTCACCCGCTACCTCGACCGGCTGCTGCCCGAGCAGCGCCAGGCCGCCCGCGCGCTGCGCCCGCTGCTGGCCGCCGTCGCCGGGGTGCCGATGCCCGCCGACTGGCTCTTCTCGGCCCGTACCAAGGCCGTCGCCGTGCTCGCCGAGGCCCGCTCCGCCGTCGAGGACCCGGGTACCTCGGTGCGTCTGGTGGTGGACGCCGACCACTTCGACTTCGACGAACTGCGCCGGATCCGGGCCGGGTTCGCCCTGTACGGGCAGCGGCTGGACGCCGTGGTCGCCCACCGTGCGCTGCCCACCGCCGCCGTCGACTCGCCCGACCCCTGGCTCGCCGCCCAGGCCGCCCGCGAACACGACCGGCTCACCGGGCTCGCCGACGAACTCGGCGGGCTGCCCCTGCTGGTCTGCCGCCGGCCCGAGCCGACCCTGGAGGGCATGGCCGCCCAGCTGTACGGCGAGGTCGAGCCCGTCCCGTACGACACCCCGTGGCAGGTGGTGGACCGGCTCGCCGAGGAGGGCCTGCTCATCTGGCGTCTCGCGCTGCCCGGCGCGGACCGGTCCGAGCTCGAACTCGTCCGGCGCGGCGACGAGTTGGTGGTCGGCCTGGGCGGGTACCGGCGGATCCTGCCGCTGCCCTCCGCGCTGCGCCGCTGCACCGTGCAGGGCGCGGGGATGGGCGAGGGAGTGCTCTCGGTCCGCTTCGCGCCGGACCCGGCGCTCTGGCCGACGGATTGGCCCCGGGGCATCAGGTAGCGTCTCGGGCACGGCGGCCGCCGTGGCCGCCCCAGGAGAGAGGCGCCCGATGGCCGACGAAGAGACCGACCAGCCCTCCACCGGCGATCTCGGCCCGCTGGTCGAGGAGGTGCGCCGGTTCGCCGCCGCCGTGGGGGAGAAGGCCCAGCAGGTCGGCGGTCGGCTCCGCGAACAGAACCCCGAGGTGTACGGGCACCTGGCCGCCGCCGGCAGTGAGCTCCTCGCCGCCTACCGTGCCGTCGTCTCCGGTCACGAGCGCCGCTGGTCGGCCCCCGGTCAGGCGGACTCGCAGCGAATCGATCTCGACGGAGCGTCGGACAATTAGTGAAGTCGCTCGGCGTAACTGGTGATCGTCCGGCTTCATAACGTCACTGATCGGGTCATAACGTACGACTTTTGAAAGCCTACGGGCGAGATCCTCGGGAAATGTCTTCGGATAATGTATGCAGCGCTGTGTACGGGAGCACCGTTGTCCGGGTACCGTTCCGGACAGGCGGGAACGAGTGAATAGCTGAGGGACACATGGCTCTGACCATCGGCGTCGATGTCGGCGGCACCAAGATCGCGGCCGGTGTGGTCGACGAGAACGGCGAGATCCTCGCCCGGACCCGGGTACCCACCCCCGCCGACCCGCAGTGGGCGGTCGATGCCATCGCCCAGGCCGTCCGCGAGCTCAAGGAGCAGCACCCCGAGGTGTCCGCGGTCGGTGTCGGCGCTCCCGGCTTCGTCGACCGCGACCGCTCCACGGTGATCTTCGCTCCGAACATCGCCTGGGAGAACGAGCCCCTGCGCAGCAGGATCGAGGAGCTCACCGGCCTCGCCACGGTGGTCGAGAACGACGCCAACTGCGCCGCCTGGGCCGAGTTCCGCTTCGGTGCCGCCGCCGCGTACGAGGACATGGTCCTGATCACCGTCGGCACCGGCATCGGCGGCGGCATCGTGCTGGACGGCCGCCTGCACCGGGGCCGCTTCGGCGTGGCCGGCGAGATCGGCCACCTCAACATGGTCCCCGACGGCCTGCTCTGCGGCTGCGGTGGCAAGGGCTGCTGGGAGCAGTACGGCTCCGGTCGCGCGCTGCGCCGCTACGGCCGGGAGCGGGCCGCCGCCGACCCCGTGCGCGGCAAGTGGATGCTCGACCTCAACGACGGGGTCGCCGAGACCATTCGCGGCATCCACATCACCGAGGCCGCGGAGGGCGGCGACCCGCTCGCCCTGGAGTGCTACGAGGAGCTCGCCGACTGGCTGGGCCGCGGCATGGCGGACCTCGCCGCCCTCTTCGACCCGGCCGTCTTCGTCCTCGGCGGCGGCGTCTCCGACTCCGGGCGGCTGCTGCTCGACCCGGTCGCCAAGGCGTTCGAGAAGTACCTGACGGGCGGTGTGCACCGGCCGCGCGCCGCCGTCGTGCTGGCCTCGATGGGCTCCGCCGCCGGAATCGTCGGCGCGGGCGACCTCGCCCGGATCTGACCGCCCGGATCTGACCGCCCGGATCCGACTGCCCGGGGCACGGGGAGCCGCGAGCTGCCACGTCCCACCCCGGGCACCGGGTACCGGTCGCGGGGGGCACACCCCCCCCCCCCGCACCCCCCCCCACCCCCCC
>NZ_JBHJVK010000005.1:192355-245652 GCF_042264695.1 Kitasatospora sp. NPDC056138
AAATCTTTTTTGATCGGTGTTTGTGTGTTTGTGTTTTTTTTTATTAGAACCGTCCGGGCCCACCCCCACCCGCGCCCGGGGGGCCGGGGTCGGGGGGCCAACGCCCGCAGGCGCTGCCCGGCCGACCGCGCTCCGCGGCAGGGCTTAGCCTTTGGCGGGTGAGCCTGGACACGCCGCTTCCTCCGCTGCCGCCCTCCGGTGACGAGCCCGACGGCGGGCGCCGCGTCCGCCTGCTGAGCTACAACATCCGCTCGCTGCGGGACGACCGGCGGGCGCTGGTCCGGGTGATCCGCGCCTGCGAGCCGGACCTGGTCTGCCTGCAGGAGTCCCCCCGCTACTGGCGCCCCGGCGGCCAGGCGGCCCGGCTCGCGCGGCAGACCGGCACCGTCGTCCTCGCCGGCGGCGGGCGGATCGCCGCCGGGCCACTGCTGCTCGGCCGGCCCGGCGTCCACGTGGTCGAGACCCGGGACCGACTGCTCCCCAAGACCCGCGGCCTGCACGCCAGGGGCTTCGCCACCGCCGTGGTGCGCCTCGGCGGCGCAGCTCCGCTGGTGGTGACCAGCTGTCACCTCAGCCTCGACCCCGAGGAGCGCCACCGGCAGTTCGGGCTGCTCCCCGGCCAGCTCTCGCCGGGTGAACACGGCGTCATCGGGGGCGACTTCAACGAACACCCCGACGGTCCCGGCTGGCGGCGCCTCGCCGCCGAGTTCCAGGACGCCCACCCGACCGCCCCCTGGGGCGGCACCTGGACCTCCGTCCCCGAGAACCCCTACCAGCGCATCGACGCGGTCTTCGCCACCCCGGGGCTGGAGGTCCTCGCCTGCGGTGTCCCGCACGGCCTTCCCGGTCTGCGGGCGGCCGACCTGCTCGCGGCCACCGACCACCTGCCCGTCCTGGCGGTGCTGCGGGTGCCGCCGAAGGACACCTGACCGGCCGTACGATGCGGAGCCGTACGGTGCGCCGGCGGGCCCGCGCCCGGCGGACGGCCCGGCCCCGCTCCGGCGGCCGGTGCGCTACCGCCCGGCACCGAGTGCGCCGTGGGCGGTCTCGGCGGCCGTGCCCGGGACGGGCCGGACCTGCCGTGTGACCCCGGCCGCGCCCGGCCCGCACCAGCGCCGCCGCCGGGGCTCAGACGACGGCGCCGCCGTTCGGGTCCGGGGGCTCGTCCTCGTCGTGGTCCTTCATCCGGGCGACCAGGGTGACGAAGCCGCCGAGGAAGGCGGTGATGCCGATCCAGGCCGGCCAGCCGGAGACCTCGCGCCAGACCAGGACGTCGAAGAGCAGCAGCGCCGGGCCGCCGAGCACCGCGAGCCAGGCGAACTTGGCGGTGGTGTCCGCCGGGGGGAGCGGCGGATCGGGCTGGACGAAGTGGCCCTCGTCCGGGTCCTCGGAGATCTCGAAGTCGCGCGGCCCGGGGGCCGCCGGGCGGGGGCGGGGCCGGGGGGCGAAGTCGGCGAGGTCCGGCGGGGTGGCCGGCCGGGTGTCGCCCTCGCTCCTGGCACGGAGGTTCTCGATCTCCGGCCACTCCGGGTCCGTGAGATCCACCGGGTCGTCGAACTGGGCGACCAGGGCCGCGAAGATCGCGTCCTGCTCGGCCTGGCTGCCGGCCGCCGGGCGCCGGGCGACCGTCTCGGCCTCACCCGGGGAGTCCGGCTTGGCCTCGCCGTCCCGGGGCAGCTCCTCTTCGCCGCCCGCCGCCGTGCTCATCGGTACTGCCTCTCGTGCACAACCAGCCCTTCAGCCCAGGTGGTTCTCGGCCTCGGCGGTCGCCAGAGGTGCCAGCCGCCGGATGAAATCGAGGCTCGCCTCGAAGATCAGCTCGGCGTCGTGGTCCAGCGTCGCCACGTGGTAGCTGCGCTCGCAGAGCAGCTCGGTCACGTCGGTCGAGGATATCCGTGCGAGCACCAGTGCCGAGTTCGCCGGGGAGACGACATGGTCCTGCGGACTGTGCAGCAGCAGCACCGGCTGCCGCACCTCGGCCAGCTCGGCCTGGACGGTCTGCCAGAGCCGCCCCAGTGACCAGGCGGCGTGCAGCGGCGTCCGGTCGTAGCCGACCTCCGCCGCACCGTCGAGCGCGATGTCGTTGGCCACCCCGGGGATGCTGGGCACCAGGTGACGCAGCACCGGCAACAGCACACTCGCGGGGTTGTCGGAGCGGACGGACGGGTTGACGAGGACCAGCCCCGCCACGGCCGGGCCGTGCTGCGCCGCCAGGTGCAGGGCCAGCGAGCCGCCCATCGAGAGCGCGCAGACGAACACCTGGTCGCACTGCTCGGCCAGCTCGCGCAGCCCGCGGTCCACCTCGGCGTACCAGTCCTCCCAGCGGGTCAGCTGCATGTCCTGCCAGCGGGTGCCGTGGCCGGGCAGCAGCGGGAGGGAGACGGTCAGTCCGGCGGCGGCCAGCCGCTCGGCCCACGGGCGCATCGACTGCGGGGAGCCGGTGAAACCGTGGACGAGCAGCACGCCGGTCCGCCCGCCCTGCTGGCGGAACGGTTCGGCGCCGGGCAGCAGCGGTATCACCGGCATTCGCGGGCTCCTTCGCGGGCGGCACTGGGACCCGCATCGTCGCACGCGCCCACCGGCCCCGTACAGGGCCGCCCGCACCCGGTGCTCCCCGGCTCGCCCGGCGCGGGTGCACGTTGCACAGGCCGAAAGCATTAGGATCGACCGGTCCGAATAACAGGAGGCCCGGGTTGTTCTACCGACTGATGAAGATGATCGTCGCACCGCTGCTGCGGATCTTCTTCCGGCCGTGGATGGAGGGCGCGGAGAACATTCCCGAGGAGGGGGCCGCGATCATCGCGAGCAACCACCTTTCCTTCTCGGACTCCTTCTTCCTGCCCGCGCTGATGAAGCGCCGGGTCACCTTCATCGCGAAGGCGGAGTACTTCACCACGCCCGGCCTCAAGGGCAAGCTCACCGCCGCCTTCTTCAAGGGCGTCGGCCAGCTGCCGGTGGACCGCTCCGGCGTCCGCGGCGCGGGTGAGGCGGCGATCCGCAGCGCCATCGCGGTGATCGAGCGCGGCGAGCTGTTCGGCGTCTACCCCGAGGGCACCCGCTCGCCCGACGGCAAGCTGTACCGGGGCAAGGTCGGCGGCCTGGCCCGCGTCGCCCTGGCCACCGGCGCGCCGGTCATCCCGGTCGCGATGATCGACACCGAGAAGGTGCAGCCCCCCGGCCAGGTCGTCCCCAACTTCGGCATCCGCCCGGGCATCCGGATCGGCCGTCCGCTCGACTTCTCCCGTTACCAGGGCATGGAGAACGACCGCTTCATTCTCCGTTCCGTCACCGACGAGGTGATGTACGAGATCATGCGGCTCTCCGGCCAGGAGTACGTGGACATCTACGCGACCGCCGCCAAGCGGCAGATCGCCGAGGACAGGAAACGTGCCGACGCCGAGCGCAAGGCCGAACAGAAAGCCCTGAAAGCCCAGCAGGACGCCGAGAAGGCCGCGGCCGAGAAGGCCGAGAAGGACAGGGCGGACCTGGAGAAGGGCACCGAGTAGCGGGGGAGGACAGGGCAGGGGGACGATGGCGGACCATCACAGACCCGGGGCGGACCTCGCGTCCGGTCCCGGCGGAACGATCACCGCGGGCGGCATGTCGGTCGAGATGCCGCTCTGGCGGGCCATCTCCTCCTTCCGCGTCCTGGCCCTCGGCTACGCGGTCGTCCGCTACTTCCACTCCTACCTGGCCTACCTCCACCCGGTCTCCGGCTGGATCTACCTCGGCGCCCTCACCATCTGGACCATCGCCAGCACCCGGGCCTTCGCCAACCCGCACCGCTGCTCCCGGTACGTCCTGGCGGCCGACCTGGTCCTCACCGTCACCGGCATCGTGATGAGCGGCATCATCGACACCCCGGCCCGGATCCACGCCGGTGCGCTGACCCTGCCGACCATCTGGGCGGCGGGAACGGTCCTCGGCTTCGCGGGCAAGGGCGGCTGGAAGGCGGCCGCCTTCGCGGGCGGTGTGATCGGCCTGGCGAACTTCGCCGGCCACGGCGGGCTCACCGGCGACAACGTGCACAACATCGTGCTGCTGCTGGTGGCCGGCTGCGCCATCGGGTACGTGATGGAGCTCGCCCGCGCCAGCGAGGCGGCCCTGGTCCGGGCCCTCCAGGTGGAGGCGGCCACCCGCGAGCGCGAGCGGCTCTCCCGGGACATCCACGACGGGGTGCTCCAGGTGCTCGCGCTGGTGCAGCGCAAGGAGGGCGACCTCGGTGAGCTCGGCAGGCTGGCCGGCGAGCAGGAACGGGCGCTGCGCGCCCTGATGACGGGCGGCCCGCTGCCCCGTCAGTCCTCCGGCGCCGAGCAGGACCTGCGCGCGCTGCTCACCCCGTACGCCGACGACCGGGTCACCGTCTCCGCCCCGGCGACGCCGGTCCTGCTGCCCGGTCCGGTCGCGGACGAGCTGGCCGCCGCCGTCGGCGCGGCCGTCGACAACGTGCACCGCCACGCGGGCGAGCGGGCCCGCGCCTGGATCCTGGTCGAGGACGAGCCGGAGGCCGTCACGGTGAGCATCCGGGACGACGGACCCGGATACCGGGCCGGACGGCTCGGCGAGGCGGAGAAGGCCGGGCGGCTCGGGGTGGCCCAGTCGATCCGGGGGCGGCTGGTGGACCTCGGCGGCACCGCCCAGCTGTACTCGGTGCCCGGTGAGGGCGTCGAGGTCGAACTGCGAGTGCCCAGGGAGGGCGAGTGACCGTCGATCAGATCCGCGTCATGGTGGTCGACGACCACCCGATGTGGCGGGACGCGGTCTCCCGGGATCTCGCCGAGGCCGGTCTGGCGGTGGTGGCCACCGCCGGGGACGGCGAGGAGGCGGTCCGCCGGGCCCGCGCCTCCACCCCGCAGGTCCTGGTCCTCGACCTCAACCTGCCCGGCCTGTCCGGGGTCGAGGTCTGCCGCCAGGTGGTGGCGTACGACCCGTCGGTGCGCATCCTGATGCTCTCCGCGAGCGGTGAGCACGCGGACGTCCTGGAGGCGGTGAAGTCCGGCGCCACCGGCTACCTGGTGAAGTCGGCCGGACGCGAGGAACTGCTGGACGCGGTCCGGCGCACCGCGCTGGGCGACCCGGTCTTCACCCCCGGTCTGGCCGGGCTGGTCCTGGGCGAGTTCCGCCGGCTGGCCGGCGAGCCCGCCGCTGCCGCCGCCTCGCCCGGCGTGCCCAAGCTGACCGCCCGGGAGACCGAGGTGCTCCGCCTGGTCGCCAAGGGCCTCTCGTACCGTCAGATCGCCGACCGGCTGGTGCTCTCGCACCGGACGGTGCAGAACCACGTCCAGAACACGCTCGGGAAGCTCCAGCTGCACAACCGGGTCGAGCTGGTCCGGTACGCGATCGAGCAGGGCCTGGACGACGAGATCTGAGCCGGTCCCACCCGGCCCGGCTCAGAGGTTCTTGAGGGCTTCGCGGGCCGAGAGCGGCGCGAGTGAGGACTGCCCGACGTAGCGGCGGACGGCGGCGGGGTCGGTCTTGCCGTACTCGCGCAGCGCCCAGCCGATGGCCTTGCGGATGAAGAAGTCCGAGTCGCCGGAGCGCAGGGTGCAGTAGCCGAAGAGGCGGTCGGCGTCGGTACGGGCGCGGTGGCGCAGCTGGTGGAGCAGGGCGCTGCGGGCGATCCAGAGGTTGTCCGAGCGGATCCAGGCGTCCATCTCGGTGCGCAGCGCAGGGTCGGCGGCGACCAGCGGGCCGACGACGTGGACGGCCAGCGGGTCCACGGTGTCCCACCAGGAACGGGTGCCGATGAGCTGTCGGACGGTGGGCAGGAAGTCCGCCGAGCACCGGTCGGCGTACCGGGCCAGGTAGTCGGTGGCGAAGTACTGGAACTCGCGCTCCGGCAGGTCCCAGCAGGCGAGCGCCAGCGCGGCGCAGTCGGCCTCGGCCGGGCGCGGGGTGCCGTCGAGGACCGCGCGGGAGAGGGTCCGCCGGGCCGGGGCGGGCAGGCCGAGGAAGCGGAACTGGTCCCGCATGTAGGCGGACATCCGCACCGCCTGGACGGGGTCGGCGGCGGTGCGGAAGGCCGGGACGAGCCGGTCGACGAGGGAGTCGGCGAGCGCGCCGGCCGGGGCTGCTGAGGTGGCCATGAGGTCATGCTCCCGCCTCTCACGGACCGCCGACCACCCGGGGCGGGAAACCGCCGCCCGGGGTGCGGGGAGCTGCCGGCCCGGCCCGCAGGGGCCGCGGTTCCCCGCCCCCCGAGGGCCCGCGCCGAACGGGTGCCGAGGGCTCCGCCCGGCCCGTGGGGTCAGCTGCGGACGGGGCTCGCGGTGCGGAGCAGCTCGGCGACGATGTCGACGCCCTCCCGGGTCAGCACCGACTCCGGGTGGAACTGGAGGGTCGCGAAGCCGGCGCCGCGCAGGGCGTGGACGTCCCCGGTGAGGGTGTCGCGGGCGACCTCGATGCCCTCGGCGGCCAGCCGTTCGGCGTCGGCGTCGGTGCAGCGGGCGGTGAAGGCGTTGTAGAAGCCGACGGTCCGCCGGGTGCCGAAGAGGTCGATGCCCTCCTGCGCGCCCTGGTACGGGACGGCCTTGCGGGCCAGGGGCAGTCCGAGCTCCGCGGCGAGCAGCTGGTGGCTGAGGCAGACGGCGAGCAGCGGGGCCGTCCTGGTCCCGGCCCGGACGGCGGCCAGGGCGTCGGCGGCGATCGGCCGGAGCAGCGCCATCTTGGGGTCGGCGGGGTCGGCCGGGTCGCCGGGTCCGGGGCCGAGCACCAGCGCTCCGGTGTGGGCGGCGACCAGTTCGCGCAGGCCGGGGGTGTCGAAGCGCCGGACACTCACCCGGTGGCCGAGCGAGGTGAGCAGGTGGGCGAGCATCGAGGTGAAGGTGTCCTCGCCGTCCACCACCAGGGTCTCCAGCGGCTCGGTGGCCCGGGCCGGCTGCTGCATCCGCAGCCAGAACGGGGCGAGGTTGCGGCGCCGGGCGTCGAGGGCGCTCTGCACCCGGTGGTCGTCGGCCAGCCGGGGGCCCGCGGAGCCGGCGCCGCGGCGGGCGGGTGCCGGGCGGGCGCCGATCGCGGTGAGCACCCCGGCCGCCTTGGCGTGGGTCTCGGCGACCTCGGACTCGGGCACGGAGTGGCGTACCAGGGTGGCCCCGACCCCGACCCGCAGCCGTCCGGTGGCCGGGTCGATGTCGGCGGTGCGGATGCAGATCGGCGAGTCCAGCTGCTGGGCGCCGCCCGCCGAGCGGCCGATCAGCGCCAGCGCGCCCGAGTAGTAGCCGCGGCCGGTGCTCTCGTAGCGGCGGATCACCCGGGTGGCGTTCTGCACCGGGCTGCCGGTGACGGTGGCGGCGAACATGGTCTCCCTCAGCACCTCCCGGACGTCCAGCGAGGTCCGTCCGCGCAGCTCGTACTCGGTGTGCGCGAGGTGGGACATCTCCTTCAGCCGGGGGCCGAGCACCTGGCCGCCGAGGTCGCCGACGGTGCACATCATCTTGAGCTCCTCGTCGACCACCATGGTGAGCTCCTCCAGCTCCTTGGGGTCGTGCAGGAAGGCGAGCAGCGAGTCGATGTCCGGGCCGGCGGCCGGATAGCGGTAGGTGCCCGAGATCGGGTTCATCACCACCGTGCCGCCGCTCTGCCGGACGTGGACCTCGGGGGAGGCGCCCACGAGCACGCGCTCGCCGGTGTGCACCAGGTAGGTCCAGTACGCGCCGCGCTCCTGCTCCAGCAGCCTTCGGAAGAGCGAGAGCGCGAGGGCCGGGGTGAAGTCGTCCAGCCGTGCCCGGAAGTCGCGGCGGATGACGAAGTTGGCGCCCTCGCCGCGTCCGATCTCGTCCCTGATCACCCGGTGGACGATCCCGGCGTACTCGGCGTCGTCGATGTCGAAGCCGGCGTCGGACAGCGAGACGGGTAGCTGGGGCAGGGCCGGGCGGAGTTCGGCGAGCGGGAAGGCGTACTGCTCCCGGACCGAGAGGGCCTGCAGCGGGGCGTCGTCCTCGTGCGCCTCGAAACCGCGCTCGCGGATCTGCCGGTACGGGACGAGGGCCAGCAGGTCGTGGCGCGGACCGCCCCCGGGCACACCGGCGGGGACGGGCAGCTCGGCCAGGGTGTCGTACGTGCCGGTCTCGCCGAGCAGGACCTCGACGGTGTCGGGGGCGAGCCTGGGTGCGCGGCGGTGCAGCAGGGCGAAGGCCGGAGCGCCGGGGGCGGTGAGGCGGGCGAGCAGGTCGGTGAGGTGCACGGTACGGCTTCCTTCGTTGGCAGGGCGGTGGTTGGTCCGCTCTTCCCGGAGGGCCTGCGTGCGATACGCCGACGGCCGCCCCGAGGGGCGGCCGTCGTGTCGTCTAGGGACGCGCGAGCTGTGGGCCACCCGGAGGGTCGGCCCACCACCAGCAGAGGGTGTGCGGCGCGTTCATGGTCACGAGCCTAGCGGATCGCGTCCCGGGCGTGAGTCCGGTCACGGGAATGTCCACGTGTCGTCTCACCCATCGGGCGCCGGTCACAAATCGCTTGTCACACCCCGTAGCCTGGACCTGTGACCGTGACAACTGAGACAAACGGGGCTGGCCGGAGCTGGCAGTCCCTTCCCGCGGCGCAGCAGCCTGAATGGCCGGACCAAGAGGCTCTGCGCAAGGTACTTGCGGAGCTCGCCTCGTATCCGCCGCTCGTCTTCGCAGGCGAGTGTGACCAGCTGCGCGCCCGGCTCGGTGCCGTCGCGCGCGGTGAGGCCTTCCTGCTGCAGGGCGGTGACTGCGCCGAGGCCTTCGACGGCGTGTCGGCCGAGCAGATCCGCAACAAGCTGAAGACCCTGCTGCAGATGGCGGCGGTGCTGACCTATGCCGCCTCCGTTCCCGTGGTCAAGGTCGGCCGGATCGCCGGCCAGTACTCCAAGCCGCGTTCCAAGTCCACCGAGACCCGGGACGGCGTCACCCTCCCGGTGTACCGGGGCGACTCGGTGAACGGCTTCGAGTTCACGCCCGAGTCCCGGATCCCGGACCCGGAGCGCCTGAAGCGGATGTACAACGCCTCCGCCGCGACGCTCAACCTGGTCCGCGCCTTCACCACCGGTGGCTACGCCGACCTCCGCCAGGTGCACGCCTGGAACCAGGACTTCGTCCGCAACTCGCCCGCCGGGCAGCGCTACGAGTCGCTGGCCAAGGAGATCGACAACGCGCTGGCCTTCATGAAGGCCTGCGGGGTCGCTCCGGAGGAGTTCAAGACGGTCGAGTTCTTCTCCTCGCACGAGGCGCTGGTGCTCGACTACGAGACCGCGCTGACCCGCGTGGACTCGCGGACCGGGGACCTGTACGACGTGTCCGGCCACATGGTCTGGATCGGCGAGCGCACCCGGCAGCTGGACCACGCGCACATCGAGTTCGCGTCGAAGATCCGCAACCCGATCGGGGTGAAGCTCGGCCCGACCACCACGGTCGACGAGGCGCTCACCCTGATCGACCGGCTCGACCCGGACCGCGAGCCCGGCCGGCTCACCTTCATCACCCGGATGGGCGCGGGCAAGATCCGCGAGCACCTGCCCACCCTGGTGGAGAAGGTCACCGCGACCGGTGCCCAGGTGGTCTGGATCTGCGACCCGATGCACGGCAACACCTACGAGGCCGCCACCGGCCACAAGACCCGCCGCTTCGACGACGTGCTCGACGAGGTCAAGGGCTTCTTCGAGGTGCACCGCGCGCTCGGTACCCACCCGGGCGGCATCCACGTCGAGCTGACCGGTGACGACGTCACCGAGTGCGTCGGCGGTGGCGACGAGGTGCTGGTCGACGACCTGCACCAGCGCTACGAGACGGCCTGTGACCCGCGGCTCAACCGCAGCCAGTCGCTGGACCTGGCGTTCCTGGTCGCGGAGATGTACCGCGGCCACTGACGTCGGCCGATTGTGACGAACGCCCCTCCGCTTTCCGGCAGACCGGGAGCGGAGGGGCTTTTTCATGCTCCGACCATTGGGTAAGGTAAGGCTTGGCGAGGTAAGGCAAGCCTTCGCTGACCCTGTGAGCGCAACCCCCGGGAGAGACCGCGATGTACGTGTGCATGTGCCATGCGGTCACCGAGGACCAGGTCAGGAAGCAGATCGACGGCGGTGCCGGCACCCCGCGCCAGATCGCCAAGGGCTGCAAGGCCGGCACCGACTGCGGTTCCTGCGTGCGCCGGATCCAGGCGCTGCTCGGCGAGCACGGCGCGCGTCCGTGCCCGACCGCCCGCCTGGCCGCCAAGCTCGGGCTGGCCGAGCCGAACACCGAGCTGGTCGAGCCGCTGCGGGCCGCCTGAGACCGGGCGGTGCTCAGGGGGCGGCGGTTCAGGACTCCGGCTGCTCGATCACCTGGGCGATGTAGAGGGCCTCGCCGAGCTTCTCCACCAGCTCCAGCTGGGTGTCGAGGTAGTCGATGTGGTGCTCCTCGTCCGCCAGGATGTCCTCGAAGATGTTGGCCGAGGTGACGTCGTTCTTGGCCCGCATCACCACGATGCCGCGCTTCAGCCGGTCGATGGCCTCGACCTCGATCTGACGGTCGGCCTCGAACATCTCCTTGACCGTCTGGCCGATCCGGACGTGGAACAGCCGCTGGTAGTTGGGCAGGCCGTCGAGGAAGAGGATCCGGTCGGTGAGCACCTCGGCGTGCTTCATCTCGTCGAAGGACTCGTGCCGGGTGTACTTCGCGAGCTTCGTCCAGCCGAAGTTCTCCTGCATCTTGGCATGCAGGAAGTACTGGTTGATGGCGGTCAGCTCGGCGGTGAGCTGCTCGTTCAGGAACTCGATGACCTCGGAGTCGCCCTTCATGGCGGTGCCTTCCTGCTCGTGCGTCGCGCGCGAAAACAACGGCTGTGACCGCATCGTGGCACCCTCTTGGGCGAAAGTTCCAGTAAGTTCACACTTACTGGAACATAGTGAGGAATATCCGATTTGCCCCTTATGGGGGTCGCGAGGCGCTGATCAGGGGCGCGCGCGGCGCGCGGTCCGCCGTCTGTCACCATGGAGCCATGGGTCAGTACGAACAGGAACCGATTCAGCCGTCTGACCCGAGACTCCCTCCAGGCCAGCGGCTGCAGCGTGGCTGGCCGGTGCTGCACTACGGACCCGTTCCCCGGTTCAAGCCGCTGACCTGGGACTTTCAGGTCTTCGGGGCCACTGCCTCCGCCGAGAAGCACAGCTGGGACTTCGCGGGCTTCCACGCCCTTCCCAGGACCACCGTGCACGGCGACTTCCACTGCGTGACCCGGTTCTCGATGCTCGGCAACGAGTGGAGCGGCGTGGCGGCCGCGACCGTCCTCGACCTGGTGCCGCCGGCCCCGGACGTCACGCACGTGATGGTCTGGGCGGAGTACGGCTACAGCTCCAACCTGCGGCTCGCCGACTTCGCCGACCCGCGCACCGTGTTCGCCACCCACCGCAACGGCGAGCCGCTCACCGTCGAGCACGGTTTCCCGGTCCGCCTGGTCGTCCCCCACCTGTACGCCTGGAAGGGGCCCAAGTGGGTGCGTGCGGTCGAGTACATGCGCGCCGACCGCCGGGGCTTCTGGGAGGAGCGCGGCTACCACAACCTGGCCGATCCGTGGGCGGAGAAGCGCTACTCGTACCAGGAGGAGCCCGGCGACGGGCCGCTGCGGTAGACGGGCCGCTGCGGCAGTCGGGGGCGACCGGCCGCGCGCCGCTCCGGGGCCCGGTCGCCAGGGCCCCGGAGGGTCAGAACGCGGGGAGCTTCAGGGTGACCACGGAGCCCTGCCGGGTGGGCTGGCCGGCGGGCGGGTTCTGGCTGACCACCTTGCCGGTGCCGAAGAAGTCGAGTCCGCTGGTCTGGGCCTGGAAACCGGCGTCGGTCAGGGCCTTGGCGGCCGCGTCCTTGGTCAGGCCGACCACGTTCGGCACCGGGGTCATGCCCTTGCTGACCACCATCGCCACCGGCGTGTTCACCGCGACCTGCCGGCCCGCGCCCGGGGTGGCGCTGATCACCGCGCCCTGCGGGACGGAGTCGCTGTACGCCTCGGTGGTCGCCCCCGGCGCCAGGCCTGCGTCGGTGAGCGCCTTGCGGGCCTCCTCCAGCGGCTTCCCGGTCAGCTCGGGGACGGCGATCCGCTGCGGCCCCTTGGAGAGCGTGACCTTCACCGGGTCGCTCTTGCGCACCCGCTGCCCGACGCCCGGGTCCGAGGCCATCACCTGGCCGGCCGGGACGCTCTCGCTGAACTGCTGGCCGAACGTGCCCTGCAGCCCCGCCCTGTCCAGCGTCTGCACCGCCTGCGCCTGGGTCTGCCCGAGCACGCTCGGCACCGTCGCGTACACCGCGCCGGACAGGACGTAGCTCGCCCCGCCGACCAGGGCCAGCAGCACGGCCACCACCGCCGTCCAGATCAGCGGTCGGCGCGAGCGCCGCGGCCGCGCGGCGCGGTCGGGGAGGGGCTCGTCGTACGGGCGCGGGCGGGTGAGGCTGAGCGTGGGGAACTCCAGCACGCTGGTGTGCTCCACCTGCCGGGCGACCGGGGCGGTCACCTCGCCGGTGGGGTGCTGCGGGGTGGTCCTGGACGAGGTGGGCGGCTCGGCGTCCAGCTGCTGGGGGGTCAGCGAGCGGCGGGCCCGCTGGAGGGTGGCCAGCAGTTCGACGGCGTCGTACGGCCGGCCCTGGGGATCGCGGGCGGTGGCGGCCGCCACGATGGCGTCCAGCCCGGGGCCGATGTCGGGCGCCACCAGCGAGGGCGGCGGGACGTCCTCGTGCAGGTGCCGGTAGATCACCTGCATCGGGTTGTCCCCGACGTGCGGCTTGGTGCCGGTGAGCATCTCGTAGAGCAGGATGCCGGCCGCGTAGACGTCCACCCGCTGGTCGGTGGGCATGCCGGGCTGGACCTGTTCGGGCGCGAGGTAGGAGACCGTGCCCAGCACGGTGGTGGCCGAGGTGGTGTTGGTGACCGCGCCGTCCCCGCCGGAGAGCACCCGGACCAGGCCGAAGTCGGCCACCTTGACCAGGCCGTCCTCGGTGATCAGGACGTTCTCCGGCTTCACGTCCCGGTGCACCAGACCGGCCCGGTGCGCGGCGCCGAGGGCGGCCAGCACCGGCTCCAGGATGTCCAGGGCCGCCCGGGCGCTCAGCGCGCCGCGCTCGCGCAGCAGGTCGCGCAGGGTGCACCCGGGGACGTACTCCATCGCCAGGAAGACCGTGCGGCCGTCCGCGCCCTGGTCGAAGACGTTGACCACGTTGGCGTGGGTGAGCCGGGCGACGGCCTTGGCCTCGCGGATGAACCGGGCCGTGAAGTCGGGGTCGTCCACCAGTGACGGGTGCATCACCTTGAGCGCGACCACCCGGTCGAGCCGGGTGTCGGTGCCCCGGTAGACCGTGGACATACCACCCGTGGCGATGCGCTGATCGACCCGGTACCGGCCGTCGAGGAGGGTACCGATCAGGGGGTCGTCGAGCGTCATGTCCACCAGAGGAGTGTATGGGGTCGCAGACAGGGCCCTTCGGAGCGAACCCGCGGGCAGCGGTTCTCCGGGGCGCGGGGCGCCGCCCGGGCCGAAGGACACCGCTGCCCGGCCGGGCCCGGGGGGCGCGTCGCACCCCCCGGACCCCGCCGTGCCGCGTGGTTTCCCGCGCTCCCGAAGCCCGCGCCCTAGAACGCGGGCCGCTCGCGGTGGTCGAGGTCGGCACGGCCGGCCATCGCGGAGGAGGCCTCGGCGTGGAAGCGGCGCGGGATGCGGCCTGCCCGGTGGGCGAGGCGGCCCGCCTCGGCCGCGTGCCGCATCGCCTCGGCCATCAGCACCGGCTCCTGGGCGCGGGTGACCGCGGAGGCCAACATGACCGCGGCGCAGCCGAGTTCCATCGCCAGCGCCACGTCGGAGGCGGTGCCGGCGCCCGCGTCCAGGATCACCGGGACGTTCGCGCTCTCGACGATCAGCTGGAAGTTGTGCGGGTTGCGGATGCCCAGGCCCGAGCCGATCGGTGAGCCCAGCGGCATGATCGCCGCGCAGCCGACGTCCTCCAGCTTCCGCGCCAGCACCGGGTCATCGTTGGTGTACGGGAGCACGGTGAAGCCGTCGTCGACCAAGGTCTCGGCGGCGTCGAGGAGTTCGATCGGGTCGGGCAGCAGGGTGCGTTCGTCCGCGATGACTTCGAGCTTGACCCAGTCGGTGCCGAGCGCCTCGCGGGCCAGCCGCGCGGTCAGCACGGCCTCTCCGGCGGTGAAGCAGCCGGCGGTGTTGGGGAGGATGCGGATGCCGTTGCGGGTCAGGACGTCCAGTACCGAGCCCTGGGTGCCCGGGTTGACCCTGCGCATCGCGACGGTGGTCAGTTCGGTGCCCGAGACGCGCAGCGCCTGCTCCAGGATCTCCAGACTCGGCGCACCGCCGGTGCCCATGATCAGGCGGGAGTTGAAGGTGGTGCCGGCGATGGTCAGCAGATCGTCAGCCATGGCGCGGCTCATCCTCCCTGGACGGCGGTGAGGATCTCGATGCGGTCGCCCGCGTCCAGGACGGTGTCGGCCCACGCGCTGCGCGGGACGACGGCCTCGTTCAGTGCGGCGGCCACTCCCTGCGGGGCCTTGCTCAGCGTGGCGACCACCTCGGCGAGCGTGGTCGCGGGCGGAATCCGGCGCGGCTCGCCGTTGACGGTGAGTGGGATCTCGTTCATGCGGGGACCTTTGTGCCGAAGCGGCTGGGGGAGAAGGGGGCGGCGAGTTCGGGGGTGACCCCGGTGGCCAGGTAGTCGGCGAGCAGGTCGGCCGTCACCGGGGTGAGCAGTACGCCGTTGCGGTAGTGGCCGGTGGCCGCGACCAGTCCGGGGAGGGCGCTCGGGCCGAGCAGCGGGGCGTTGTCCGGTGAGCCGGGCCGTAGCCCCGCGTTGGTCTCCACCAGCGGCAGTTCGGTCAGTCCCGGGACCAACTCGTGCGCGTCCCGCAGCAGTTCGTAGACCCCTCCGGCCGTGACCGTGGTGTCGTAGCCCTGCTCCTCGGTGGTCGCGCCGATCACCAGCTCGCCGTCGGCGCGCGGGACCAGGTAGATGTGCTGACCGCGCACCACCGCGCGGACGTTGCGGGAGAGGAACGGCGTGCCGCCCTGGACCGCGAGGAGCGCGTCGGGCATGTGCAGCCGCAGTACCTGGCCCTTGACCGGCCGGACGGGGGGCAGCACGCCCTCGGGCAGGCCGGGCAGCAGATGGCTGCGCGAACCCGCGGCCAGCACGATCTGCTCGGCGTACCGGGTCTCGCCGGTGGACAGACGGACCCCGGTCGCCCGCCCGTCCTCGACCAGCAGCTCGGTGGCCTCGGCACGGTGCAGCCGCGCCCCGGCGAGTTCGCAGGCGCGCACCAGAGCAGCGGACAGCCGGCGCCCGTCCACCTGGTGGTCGTCCGTGACGTGCAGCCCGCCGCGCACTCCCGGGGCGAGCATGGGCTCCAGCTTCCGGCACTCGCGGCCGGTCAGCCAGTGCGAGTCGAGGCCGAGCCGCTGGTGGAAGGCGTGCAGTTCACGCAGTTCCGCGCGGTCGTCGGAGTCCAGGGCGACCGCCAGGGTGCCGGTCTGCCGGTACCCGGTGTCCAGGCCGGTGAGGGCGGAGAGCTCGGCGGCGAAGGCCGCGTACCGCTCGTTGGACGCCATGCCGAGCCGCAGCAGCGGCTCCTCGCCGTACTGGAGCTCGGTGACGGGCGCCAGCATCCCCGCCGCGACCTGGGCCGCGCCGCCGCCGTGGGCCGGGTCGACCACCGTGACGGCCAGACCGCGCTGGGCGGACCGCCAGGCCACTCCCAGCCCGATGATGCCGCCGCCGATCACCAGCACGCCGGTTCCGGAACGTGCCACAGTCTCGTCTCTCCCTTCGCCGGCATGACCCGGATCAGGTTCGGACGGTCGCAGGCCGCCTCAGCCCGCCTCTCAGCCCGGTGCACCGGGCTCCCGTGATGCTCCACCCACCATAACGCCGGGGGCCGGCCGGGCCGAAGGCACATACGCATTGTGGACAATCACCCGGACGCCGGTATCCGGCTCGGTAGGGTGATCGCGTGGCAGAGCTGAGCATCACGGATCCGATCGTCGTCGTGGGCGCCGGGCTGGCGGGGGCGCAGGCGGCGCTCGCGCTGCGGCAGGGTGGCTGGCGCGGGCCGATAACCCTGGTCGGCGAGGAACCGCACCCGCCGTACGACCGACCCCCGCTCTCGAAGGACGTCCTGCTGGGCAAGCGGGACTCCACCGAGCTCGACATCGACTGGCAGCACCTGGGCATCGAACTGCTGCCGGGCCGCCGCGCCACCGCCGTGACCCCCGGCGTCCTGCACACCGGCGCCGGTGAACTCCCGTACGGCGGCCTGGTGATCGCCACCGGCGCCGCACCGGTCGCACTGCCGGGATCCGACCGCGCCCGGGTGCTGCGCACCGTGGACGACGCGCTCGCGCTGCGGGCCGAACTGGTGCCCGGAGCCAGGCTGGTGCTGGTCGGGGCCGGCTGGATCGGCGCCGAGACCGCCACGGTGGCACGGCAGTTGGGCTGCGAGGTGACGGTGGTCGAGGCCGGACCGGCTCCGGTGGCCGGTGCCCTGCCCGCCGAACTCGGCGCACTGATGGCCGACTGGTACGCCGCCGCCGGGGTCGAACTGCGCTGCGGCACCGGCGTCGCGGCCGTCGAACCGGACGCGGTGCTGCTCACCGACGGCACCCGGCTGCCCGCCGACGAGGTCGTGGTCGGCATCGGCGCCCGCCCGGCCACCGGTTGGCTCGCGGGTAGCGCCGTCCAGTTGGACGCGACCGGCGCGGTCCTGGTCGACGGGCAACTGCGCACCAGCGCCGAGCACGTCTGGGCGGCCGGCGACTGCGTCTCGTACCCCTCCGCCCGGTCCGGCACCCGGCTGGCCGTCCAGCACTGGGACCACGCGCTCCAGTCCGGCCGTGCGGTGGCCGCATCGGTGCTCGGCGCGGCCCTCGGCCGGGAGACCGAGGGCCCGTACGACCCGGTGCCGTACTTCTGGTCGGAGCAGTTCGGGCGGATGGTCCAGTACGCCGGGCGGCACGCCGGGGCGGACCGGCTGCTCTGGCGCGGCTCGGCGCAGGACCCGTCCTGGGCGGTGCTCTGGCTGCGCGAGGACCGGCTGGTCGGGGTGCTCGGGGTGGACCGGCCGCGCGACGTCAACCAGGCGCGGCGGCTGATCGCCGGTGGCGCCGTGCTGGACCCGGCGAAGGCGGCCGACCCGTCCGTCCAGCTGAAGGCGGCGCTGGCCTAGGGGCGACCGCACGGCCGGGGGCGAGCCCGACCGGGTGGCGGCCGCCCCGGCCGCCGCGCACGACACCCCGGCGACCCGGGCCACCGTGGCCGCGAGCATGTCCTACGGCTCCGCCAGGTACCAGGACGGCCGACCCGGCGGCGGGTGGCGGGGCGGTCCCGGAGGCGGTAGGTGCGCCGGAGCGCCGCGAGGTGAGAGTCTGGTCCCGTGAGTGAGATCAATCCCAAGATTGAAGCCCTGGTCCCCGAGTGGACGTACCTGCCCGACATCTCCGAGCTGTGGGGCGTGCAGGTGACCGAAGTCCGCAACATGGTGAAGACCGGCCAGCTGATCGCCATCCGGCGTGGCGAGAACCGGTCGCTTCAGGTCCCGGCCGCGTTCATCGAGGCCGACGGCCTGGTGAAGCACCTCAGCGGCACGCTGACCGTGCTGCGGGACTGCAAGTTCACCGACGAAGAGATCATCGAGTGGCTGTTCACCGAGGACCCGTCGCTGCCCGGCAGCCCGATCCAGGCGCTGCGTGAGAACCGGGGCACCGAGGTCAAGCGCCGCGCCCAGGCGATGGCGCTCTGATGGCGGACGCCCGTTCCCGGCTGGCGGACGCCAGGCTCTACCTGTGTACCGACGCCCGGCGCGAGCAGGGTGACCTGCCCGAGTTCCTGGACGCGGTGCTGGCGAACGGCGTGGACATCGTCCAGCTCCGCGACAAGGGCCTGGAGGCCCGGCAGGAGCTGGAGTACCTGGAGGTGTTCGCCGACGCCGCCCGGCGGCACGGCAGGCTCTTCTCGGTCAACGACCGCGCCGACGTCGCGCACGCCGCCCGCCCGCAGGTGCTGCACCTCGGGCAGGACGACCTGCCCGTACCGGCGGCGCGGGCGATCCTCGGCGACGATGTGATCATCGGACGGTCCTGTCACGCCGAGTCCGAGGTGGACGCGGCCGTCACCGAGCCGGGCGTGGACTACTTCTGCACCGGACCGGTCTGGCCGACCCCGACCAAGCCGGGCCGCCACGCACCCGGCCTCGACCTGGTCTCGTACGCGGCCAAGGCCGTCACCGACCGCCCGTGGTTCGCGATCGGCGGCATCGACCTCACCAACCTGGACGAGGTGCTCGCGGCGGGCGCCCGCCGGGTGGTGGTGGTCCGTGCGATCACGGCGGCCGAGGACCCGGGAGCGGCGGCTGCGGAGCTGGCCCGCCGCGTCCGTGCCGCCTAGGCACACCGTCCGTGCCGCCTGGGCACACCGTCCGTGCCGCCTGGGCCCGCGGGGAGCCGCGGGTCTCGAGAAGGGCGGCCTGGGCCGCGCCGGACCCCCCGGGAGCGAGCTGCACCCCACCCCGGGGGCAGCTCGCTCGCCGTCCGTCAGTACTTGCGGGCGGTGGCGGCGTCGGCCAGGGCGAGCAGGGCCGAGCGCGCCGGGCCGTCGGCCAGCGGAGCGGCGTCGAGTGCGTCGAGGGACTGCCGCATCAGCTCGCCGATCCGGCGCTCGACCAGCTCGGCCGCCCCGCTGCGCTCGACCAGCCCGCGCAGCGCGGGTATCTCCTCGGCGGTCAGGTCGGGCGCACCCAGGCGCTGGTCCAGCCGGCGGGCGTCCGCGGTGCTCAGCCCGCGCATCGCGTGGGCGATCAGCAGCGTCCGCTTGCCCTCGCGCAGGTCGTCCCCGGCGGGCTTGCCGGTGACGGCCGGGTCGCCGAAGACCCCGAGCAGGTCGTCGCGGAGCTGGAACGCCTCGCCGAGCGGCAGCCCGAACTCCGAGTAGGCCGTGAGCAGTTCGGGGCCGGCACCGGCCAGCAGGGCGCCGACCTGGAGCGGGCGCTCGATGGTGTACTTGGCCGACTTGTAGTGCAGGACGGTCCGGGTGCGCTCCAGCGCGCCCTCGTCGGTGGAGTCCCCGGCGACCGGCTCCAGGACGTCCAGGTACTGGCCGACCATCACCTCGGTCCGCATCAGGTCGAAGGCGGGCTTGGCCGCGAGCACCCGCATCGAGGGCAGGCCGGAGCGCAGGAAGAGTTCGTCGCACCAGATCAGCAGCAGGTCGCCGAGCAGCACCGCCGTCGAGGCGCCGTACTGTTCGCGGTCGCCGCGCCAGCCGCTGCGCCGGTGCAGCGCCTCGAACCGGCGGTGCACCGAGGGCAGGCCGCGGCGGGTGTCGCTGCGGTCCATCAGGTCGTCGTGCACCAGGGCGCTGGCCTGGAGCAGTTCCAGTGCGGCGGCGGCACGGGCGATCGACGGGTCCTCGGCGGTGCCGCCCGCGCCGCGCCACCCCCAGTAGCAGAAGGCCGGGCGCAGCCGCTTGCCGCCGTCCAGCAGGAACTCGCGCAGTGCCTCGGTGACGGGCAGCAGCTGCGGGGAGATCCCGGCGAGCAAGGCGGCCTGCCCGTCCATGAACTCCGCGAGGGCCGCGTTGACGCGCTCGCGGACGGCCTCCACGGCAATGGGGTCGACCGACTGGCTGCTGGACGAGGGCACGAGGAACTCCGGATCGCTGGGGTGACAATCAGCCTAACGGGGTCACCTTTCAAGCCGACTATCAAGGGCTTCCCCCCGACTGTCCGAACGGTGTCTCATTTGGCGGACAAGGATTGTCAGGCCCTTCACCGTGCCCGCTAACCTGCCAGCATGGCACTAGGCATCTCCTCCACCAGGACTGACCGCGCCCAGACGGTCCACGACCTGCTGGCGGCAGGGGACCGTTCGTTCTCCTTCGAGTTCATGCCCCCGCGCAGCGAGGACGCCGAGCGCCGCCTGTGGGACGCGATCCGCCGCCTCGAACCGCTCAGCCCCAACTTCGTCTGCATGACGTACGGGGCCGGCGGCTCCTCCCGCGGTCGCACCGTGGACATGGTCGGCCGGATCGCCACCGAGACCACCCTGACCCCCGTCGCCCACCTCACCGCCGTCGACCACTCGCTCGCCGAACTGCGCAACATCATCGGCCAGTACGCGGACGAGGGCGTCCGGAACGTCCTCGCCATCCGCGGCGACCCGCCCGGCGACCCGCAGGGCGAGTGGGTCCGCCACCCGGAGGGCGTCACCTACGCGTACGAGCTGGTCGAGCTGATCAAGGGCATCGGCGAATTCTGCGTCGGTGTGGCCGCGTTCCCGCAGATGCACCCGCGCTCGGAGAACTGGGACGACGACATCCGGCACTTCGTCGACAAGATCCGTGCGGGTGCCGACTACGCGATCACCCAGATGTTCTTCGAGGTCGAGGACTACCTGCGGCTGCGCGACCGGGTCGCGGCGGCCGGCTGCGAGGTGCCGATCATCCCGGAGATCATGCCGGTCACCAACATCCGGCAGCTGGAGCGCTTCCCCCAGCTGTCCGGTTCGGACTTCCCGGCCGACCTGGTGCGCCGGTTCCGGGCCGTCGCCGACGACAGGCAGGCGGTGCGGGCCATCGGCATCGAGCACGCCACCGCGATGTCGGAGCGACTGCTCGCCGAGGGCGCCCCCGGCCTGCACTTCATCACCCTCAACCACTCCACCTCGACCCTGGACATCTACCAGAACCTCGGCCTCCACCAGCGCTGAACCGCCGCCTTCGACGAGGTCCCGGCGATGTGGGTCCGGGACCGTCGAGGCGGTACAGTCGCCCGCACACGCGCGGTTCGCGACTGGAGGTGGCCGATGGGCATCGGAATCCTGGTGCTGTACGTCGCGCTGGCGGTGGTGGCGCTCTGGCTGCTCGCCGAACTGCTGCTCCAGAACCGCGCCCCGTTGCACTGGCGGGCCCTCGCCCTGGTCGGGTTCCTGACGGTCGTCGGCGGGATGCGGCTCCGCTCCGTGGCGGTGATCGGTGCCGGGGCGGCGGCGTTCGCACTCGGCCAGGTCTTCGTCACCCTTGCGGTCAAGGCCGGCCGGGCCTCCGCCTGGTCGCTGCGCCGCCAGGACGGCGGCCTGCCGGGCCCGCTCGCCAGGATCCCGCTGCTCAGCGCGGCGACCGGCGGCTCCGCCGTGGCCGTGGCCGCCGTCGCGGCGCAGCCGGTCGGCGAGGTGGGCCCGATCGAGGAGGCCGGTCCGGCCGCGCCGGAGCCCGCCCCGCAGGAGCCGGGCCCCCTCGACCCGGCCTCCTTCGACCCCTACACGCCGTACGCGCAGAGCGCTTCGTACGACCCGTACGGCCAGCTGCAGGAGATCGGCGACGACAGCGTGTACGTCGCTTCCTTCCAGCCGCAGCCGTACCCGCAGCCCGAGCCGTACCAGCAGTCCGAGCCGTACCAGCAGTCCGAGGCGTACCCGCCGAACGGCTTCCAGCCGCAGCCCGCGGCGGCCCTCCCCTACGCGGATCAGCACTGGCCGCAGCAGCCCGCCTTCGGCTACGACCAGTCGTACCCGGCGTCCCAGCCCTACCCGGAGCCGTACGCGCAGCCGCAGCCCGATCCGCAGCACGGCCAGTCCCCGTACGGGGATCCCCGGTTCGCCGACCTGCAGTACGCCGACGCGCAGTACGCGAACGCCCAGTACGCCGACGCGCAGTACGCCCAGCCCTGGGCGTACCAGCAGCCGCAGGCCGCTGCCGAGCAGCCCGTCCACGGCCACGGCCCGTGGGGCTACCAGCAGCAGGGCTGAGGTCCGCTCCGGTGGGTCAGGACTCGTAGCCCTCGACCTGGGCGGCCGGGCGGACGTGGGCGTCGTCGGGGTTCTCGCCGTACTGGGTGCGGGCGCGGCGCTGGCGGAGCAGGTCCCAGCACTGGTCGAGCCTGACCTCCAGGGCGGCGAGTTCCTGCTGGGCGGTGGTGGCGTCGGCCTGGCCGGAGGCGATGCGGGTGCGCAGGTCCTTCTCGGCGGCGACCATGTCGCCGATGGTGGCCAGGATGTCGGAGTCGGTCATGGCGTCCTCCCGGGCGGAGCACGGTTGGGTCCACTCCTCATCCTCGATTCGCGATCGCCGGGCCGCATCCGGCGGACGCGGCAGGAGCCGGGAACACCCGGACCGCGGCGGTGGTTGAAGCGGCCGTCCGCACGGGCCGAGCCGGTCCGCCGAGGAAGGAGCCGTTCCCATGAGCTACGAGGAGTACCAGCGAGCAGGGCTGTTCTTCGAGTCGAAGGACTACATCGGGGCGGCCGAGATCCTGGCGCCGATCGTCGAGCAGGATCCGGCCAACCGCTCCGCCGTCGAGCTGCTGGGCCGCTCGTACTTCCACAGCGCCCAGCTCGGCCGCGCCGAGCAGGTCTTCCGGCGCCTGGTGGAGCTCGACCCCGGCAACGACTGGGCGTACGAGGTGCTGGGCCGGACGCTGGAGCGCCGGGGTGACGCCGCCGGGGCGGCCCGGTTCCGGAAGCTGGCCCGCGCGATGGGCGGTGAGACCGCCGAGCCGGTGGTCCTCTCGCTGACCGCCGCCGACCTGGTGGACGGCTCCCGGGAGCGGTAGCCGGCCGGGTCCCGCGCCTCTGCTGCCCGCTGGCCGGCCGGGCAGCAGGGCCGTGGGCTGGGCGAGTTGACGCATCGTCAGCCTTCTGCGGGGGTGCCTGTGTCCCACGCCGTCACGGTCGAGATCGCGGCGCCGCCCGAGCGGGTCCGGCAGGTGCTGGCGGCGGTCGAACGGTGGCCCTCCTGGACGGCCTCCGTCGCGGAGGTCCGCCGCCTGGAGGAGGGCCGGTTCGGGGTGGGCAGCACGGTGCGGATCCGGCAGTCCGGGCTCCGTCCCGCCGTCCGGCGGGTGACGGTGTACGAGCCCGACCGCTGTCTCGCCTGGCAGAGCGTCGCCCCGGGCGTGCTGACCGTCGCCCGGCACCGGATCGAGCCGAGGCCGGGAGGAAGCGCCGGTGTCACGCTGACGCTCGGCCGGTTCGGCCCGGCGGCCCCGGTGGTCGGCGTGGTGTACGGGCCGCTGACCCGCCGCTACCCGGCCGTCGAGGCGGCGGGCCTCAAGCGCGCCGCCGAACAGCCGCCGTCCCACCCCTGACGCCGGTCAGGCCGGGCCGATCCCGGCGGCCGCGATCGAGGCGGACATCCCGGCGCGGGCCAGGCCCCCGCCGGGGTGGACGGTGGCGCCGATCAGCTGCAGACCTGGGATGCCGGAGTCGTTCGGCGGGTTGAGGAACCGCCCGCCGGCGCCCGCCAGCGACGGATGGGCCAGTGCGGCGGTCGGCGGCAGGATCTCGCGCCACAGCACGCGCTCGCGCAGGTCGATCCCGGCGTCGGCGAGGTGGTCCAGCAGATGGTCGGCGTACGCCTCGAAGTCCGGTGCGAGTTCGGCGACTTCGTCGGGGTCGGGCACGGTCACGGTCAACGTGACGGCCTCGTGGCCGTCGTCCGGGCGCAGTGTCGGGTCGTCGGGCCGGTGCACCTGCACCGTGGGGTACCGGGGCAGGTCGGGGTGTTCGAAGACCTGGTCCAGTTCGCGCTCCGTGTCCCGGGCGTGCACCACCGTGCGGTACGCCGTCCCGGCCGGGCGTGCGCCCCGCAGGGCCAGCAGTACGGTGAGCCGGCCGGTGGGCTCGGCCCGGCCGGGCGCCGGGTCGAGGCCCGGCACGATCCCCCGCCGGGCCAGGGTGCGGGCGTCGACCGCCGAGAGCACCAGGTCCGCCTCGAAGCGGCGTTCCCCGGCGGCGACCCCGCAGGCCCGCCCGTCCGCCAGCAGCACCCGCGTGACCGGGGTGTCGAAGTGGAACTCCACCCCCCGCTGCTCGCACCGCCGGTACACCGCCTCGGCCAGCGCCCGGTTGCCGCCGGTCACGTACCAGACCCCGAAGGACTGCTCCATGTACGGCAGCACGCTGGCTCCGGCCGGGGCGTCGTCGGGGCGGAGGCCGAAGCGCAGGGCGTACTCGTACAGCAGCGCGGTCAGCCCGGGGTGGCCGCCGAGTTCGCGTTCGGCGAGGTCGGCGAGCGTGCTGGTGCGACGGGTCAGACGGGCCAGTCCGCGGCGCGGCGGCGCGGGGTACGGGTCGGTGTGCAGCGGACGGGGGTCGGCCGGCAGCGGCTCCTCGAGCAGCGGGCGCCGGGTGGCCTCCCAGACCGCGCGGGCCCGGTTCATCACTTCGCCCCAGCGCTCGCCCGAACCCGGGCCGAAGGCCGCGTCCAGGGCCTGGGCGACCCCGCCGCGCGAGGCGTTGGGCAGCACCAGGTCAGTACCGTCGGGGAACAGGTGCCGGCTCTCCGGCTCCAGCGGCGCCAGCTCGACCAGCTGCTCCAGCGGCTCGCGGCCGGACTTCAGCGCCAGGTCGCGGTAGACGGCGGGCAGGGTGAGCAGTCCGGGCCCGGTGTCGAAGGCGAAGCCGTCCCGCTCGTAGCGGCCGAGCATGCCCCCGTACGCACCGCTCGCCTCACAGACCGTCACCCGGTGTCCGAGGGTGGCCAGCCGAGCCGCGGCGGCCAGTCCGCTGATTCCTGCCCCGATGATGACGATCCGTGCCATGGGACCTGATCCTAGGTCCCCCGTCCTGTCGCCCGGGTACGGGGCGTCGGGGCAGGTGCGCGGGTGTACGGCCTCAGGACGGGTACGGTCCCGGGCCGACCGGCTGGGGCTGCCGGGCGGCGGCCCGCTGCGCCTTGCGCTCGCGGCGGCGCTGGCGGAAGCGGCGGATCCGGGAGACCGCGAACCAGACCAGTACCGCGCCGATCACCAGCAGGGTCGCGGCCACGGACGCGGCGAACCACGGGTGGAAGATCGCCAGGGTGACCAGGCCGGCCACCGAGAGGTCCTCGGCCAGGCTGATGACGATGTTGCTGGCGGGCTCCGGCGAGGTGTTGACCGCCATCCGCAGGGAGGCCTTGATGCCGTGGCTGACCAACGCGGTCGTACCGCCCATCGCCCCGGCCGCGACCTCGCCGAGCGAACCCGGGTGCGCACTGGCCAGCAGTGCGCCGACGGTCGCACCGGCGATCGGGCGGATCACCGTGTGGATCGCGTCCCAGACCGTGTCCACGTACGGGATCTTGTCGGCGACCGCCTCGCAGAGGAAGAGCACGGTCGCGGCGATCAGCACGTCGGTGCGCTCCAGCACCGGCGGCACCGAGTCCGCTCCGCCGAACCGCCCGAACAGGCCGAGCAGCATCACCACGGCGTAGGCGTTGATCCCGCTCGCCCAGCCGCTGGTGAAAATCAACGGGACAATGCCCACTTTCGCGCTCCCCCTCGGAAACCACGTCGAACGGTCGGGCCACACCGTACCCGGACGGACTGCCCGGGTCCTTGGGACGCCGCCGGGAGCCGGCCGGTTCCAGCGGGCCGAGCGGTCGGCGTGATCTGAGTACGGATACTCAGTTCTCGACTTGAGTAGCCCAGCGGATGTCCCCCGACCTGCGGAAACCGGCAGAGTTGTGGCACCGGGACGACGGCCTGTCAGCAGGACGTCCGCCCCGGTGGCGGTTTCGCGTCCATCGACCGTGGGGGATCGATGGCCACTGCTGCGGGCCGCGCAAGCAGGCCGGACGACGACTGCGCACCGCCGGTACGGGGCGGCGGAGCGGGGTCGGGGGGACGGACGGCCGACGGGGGGAGCACCGGGACGTGTCGGGCCGTTGGCGTCCGCACTCCCGGTCGACGAGCAGGGCGGTTCCGCACGGCAGGCCGACGGGGGAGTCGGGGCGGCCGGGCGGAACCGCCCTCGCCGTGCGCCGCCCGGGGCGCCGGAGGGCCTCCCGGGAACGGATTGTCAGTGGTGCCGTCCAGGATGGAGTCGCACGGGTCGTCCGACCCGCGTCACCCGCTTTGGACCGGGGGACTCCATGACCATCAGCCACCCTGAGACCGTCACCCGCCGCCCGTCCGCCGATTCCCGTGTCCCGGCTCCCCAGAGCCAGCTGCCGCCGGCCCCGCTGCCATCAGCCCCGCCGCCGCAGAGTCCGTCACCGCAGGCCCCACCGCCGCAGGCCCCGCCGCCGCAGGGTCCGGCACCGCGCGGCCGGGGCGCCGACGTCCACCCCGTGCTGCGCCGGGCCGCCGCCCCGCCCGCCGCGCTGGACCTGCTCCGCCAGGCCGATCTGACACTCGTCCGGGCACGTCAGTACGAGGATCCGCTGGAGCGGTACGCGGCCGCGCACCTGGCCGCGCTGCGGACCACCGCGGCCGTGCTCGCCGTCCGGGGGCGGCCGGAGCGGAACCCGCGCCGCCGCCGGGCCATCCGCAGCGCCTGGGACGTCCTGCCGGAGGTGGCTTCCGAACTCGCGGAGTGGGCCGTCTACTTCGCGGCCGGCGCCCGCCGCCGGGCCGCCGCCGAGGCGGGCATCCGGGGGGCGGCCACCGCGCGCGAGGCGGACGACCTGATCCGCAACACCGCGCTCTACCACCGCATCGTCCAGCGGCTGCTGGGGCTGCACCCCGACCCGCAGACCCGGCCGCTGCCTCCCGACCGCCGCGCCGCCGCGCCACAGGACGGCGGGTAGCCCGGCGGTCGGGCCGCCTGCGGGGCGCGGGCCCGGCGCGTCGTGCGGCCGGGGCGGGGCGGGGCTGCGGAGGGCCCGGGCGCACTAAGGTGGGGGCATCAGCAACCCCCGCGACGAGGAGCTTCAGCCTTGTACCCGACGCGTCCCCGCAGCGCCCTGCGTACCGCCGTGGTGTGGGAGGTGGTGAAGACGGCCCTCGAACGCCGGGCCGCCGAGCTGGACCAGCCGGTGCTGGACGTGCTCGACACGGGTGGCGGCACCGGTAACTTCGCCGTGCCGGTGGCCCGGCTCGGCCACCGGGTGACCGTCGTCGACCCGAGCCCGGACGCGCTCTTCGCACTGGAGCGCCGGGCCGCCGAGGCGGGCGTCACCGACCTGGTCCGCGCGGTGCAGGGCGACACCCAGACCCTGCCCGAGGTGGTCAACCCGGGCAGCGTGGACGCGGTGCTCTGCCACGGTGTCCTGGAGATGGTGGACGACCCGGCCGAGGCGCTCGGCAACCTCACCGCGACCCTGCACAAGGGCGGCCTGGTCAGCCTGCTCGCCGCCAACCGCAACGGTGCCGTGCTGGCCCGCGCCCTCGGCGGCCACTTCGCCGAGGCCCGTGCCGTGCTGGACGCCTCCGACGGCCGTTGGGGCGAGCAGGACCCGATGCCCCGCCGGTTCAGCGTCGAGGAGCTCGACCGCCTGGCCCGCGAGGCCGGCCTGCGGGTGGACTCGGTGCACGGTGTGCGGGTCTTCGCCGACCTCGTCCCCGGCGTCCTGGTGGACACCGAACCCGGTGCGATGGAGGCGCTGCTCAAGCTGGAGCAGGCCGCCGCGGGGGAGCCGGCCTTCCACGCCGTGGCCACCCAGCTGCACCTGCTCGCCTCGCTCGCCTGACCGTTCGCTCACAGTCCGCTCTCCGTCCGGTCACAGTCCGCCCGCCGTCCGCTCGCCGTTCCGAAAGATTCCGCTCTTCCGGGCACTTGTCCCGGCGCTGCGGCGTTGGGCACCGTACGGGAAGCACACGGGCACGTGGCCGGAGCCACGTGCGCCTGACCGCCCCGAACCCGGCTCCCGGACCGTATGATCTGGGTAAAGCCGGAAAGCATGACAGCCAGAACCATGGGGCATATGGACCACACAGGGCCGAGCCAGGGGTGGTGGACCGGTCGCCCCGCGACCGACGAGTAGGAGGACTCCGTGCCGCTCTCGGAGCACGAGCAGCGACTGCTCGAGCAGATGGAGCGAGCGCTGTACGCAGAAGATCCCAAGTTCGCGTCAGCGCTCGAGGGAACCGGGCTGCGCACCTACACCCGTCGGAAGGTCTACCTGGCCGCCGCAGGGTTCGTCGTGGGTGTCGGCCTCCTCATGGGGGGCATGGTCGCTCAGCACATCTGGGTGGGCGTTGTCGGGTTCCTGGTGATGCTGGTCTGCGCGGTCCTCGCCGTTACCGGGTGGAGGCGCAGTCCGGCTGGGCACGGGGCAGGTCCCAAGACGGCCCCAGCCCCACGTCGGAAGGCCGGTGTGATGGACCGGATGGAGCAACGCTGGCAGCGCCGCAGGGATGAGCACAACGGCATGTAGCCGGTCGGTGTTCTGGACGGACAGGTGACAGACGGGTGAGGGCGGGCAGTCGATCGACTGCCCGCCCTCACCCGTTGCCCTGTCCGGACCCGTTGCGCGGCCGGTCGGCCGACCAGGCACGGACGGGAGCGCGGAGCCCGGCCCGGCCGCTGTGCGCGACCGCCCCCGCCACCGTGGCGGAGGCTGCCCGGACAGCCGGTCGATCGGGCGGGGCCCGCCGCCCCGCCCTGGATCCGTCGGGAGCTACCGCCTGCGGCGGGTCAGCCGGGCGCGTACCGGTCCGGTGAGCCGGGAGACGAGCCGGTGGAGGGCCTCGCGGCCGGCGGCGGCCCGGTCCTGGAACCGCCACCGCAGCCGTGCCGAGGAGGGCGGCAGCAGGACCGCCCGGGCCCGGCCGCGCCGCCCGGCGGCGGCCCGCAGGCCCGCCGAGGCGGCCCGCACATCCGCCCCGAGGGCGGGCTGCGGCCGCGTCGCGGGTGCGTAGAGCACCTGCTCGGTGGCCAGCGCGACGCGGCCGGCGGCGGCGGTGGCGCTCTCGTCCAGGCGCCCGCTCTCGGCGATCCGCTGGACCGCGCGGCGCGGGGTGCGGGTCTCGTCGGGCGGTATGCCGAGGTCCCAGGCGGTGTCGATCAGCTCTTCCCAGGCGGCCAGCACCTGCTGGTCGGTCAGCTCGGTGGACGGGCCGCCGGGCAGGTGCCGTCCGGCGCCGAGGCGTCGGCGGCGCTGTCGGGCCCGCCAGAGCATCGGTGTGGCCAGCAGGGCCAGGACCAGCAGGAGGACTGCGAGGGAGACCAGTGCCTGCCAGCCGAGCCACCACGGGGTCGGCTCGGCGGCGCGGACCACGGGCTCGTTCCGGTCCGCGCAGTCCCCGGCCCGGCGCTGCTGCGCGCTGCAGGCGCTGCTCGCGCTGGGCGCCGCCGAGGCGCTCGCGGACGGCGCGGCGCTGGGCCGGTCGGCGGTGGCGCTGGGCGCGGGTGCGGCCTGCTCCTGGGAGTAGGACGGGGCGTTGCCGCGGCTCGGGGTCGGCTCGAAGCGGAGCCAGCCGGAACCGGCGAAGTACAGCTCGGGCCAGGCGTGGTAGTCCTGGCTGTGCACCACGTAGCGGCCGTTGCCCTGGCTGCTGCCGGGAGCGAACCCGATCGCGACCCGGGCGGGGATGCCGAGGGAGCGGGCCATGGCGGCCATGGTGGCCGCGAAGTGCACGCAGAAACCGGTCTTGTCCTGCAGGAACCGGACGATGGCGTCATTGCCGGTGGCGGGGGCGACCCGGAGGCTGTAGTGGAACTCCGGCGAGTTGAACCAGGTCTGCAGGGCCACCGCCCGGTCGTAGGCGTTGCTCTTTCCCGCGGTGACGCTGCGGGCGGTCTCGGCGACCACCGGCGGAAGGCTCTGCGGGAGCGTGAGGTACCTCCGCGCGAAGTCGGCGGGCGCCGGCCCGGCCGTGCGCAGCTGCGCCGGGCTCGGTTCGACGTCCAGGCTGTCGACCCGGTACTTCAGGCCGTTGCTCTGCTGGCCGTTGTCGGCGACCACGGTACGGGCGTCGGCCTCGTACCGCCAGCGGCCCGGCACGGTGACCGTGTCGGCCGGGTACGGCATCGGCAGGGTGTCGGTGCTGAGGCTGTCGGAGATCGTGAAGTCGGTGCGGACCGGGGTGGTCGGTACCCCCCGGCCGAGGCCCTCCGGTACCGGGAGGGGCGCCTGGAGCGGCTGGAGCGGCTGGTCGGAGTACTTCCACTCGACGCCGTCGAAGCTGTCCAGCGCGTTGATCCGCAGGTACATCTGGCTCGCGTTGCTGGCGTCCGTGGTGTAGCTGAACATCTCCACGTTGTCCGGCCGGTTGAGGTTGGCGGTCAGCGCCACCACCGGGTTGAGCGAGGTGATCCGCCCGGCGGTGCCGGTGCCCGCGCCCGCTCCCGAACCGTTGCCGATCAGGCCGAGATCGCCGTGCGGGACGAAGACCGGGAGGATCAGCGCGCACACCAGGGCGAGCAGCCCGACCTGGTGGCCGTTGTGGGAGAGCGTGCCGGTGCCGTCGCCGCCCCGGCCGGTGCCGCGGAAGACCCGGCCCCAGCGGGACAGCCGGTCCTGCCCCTCGGCGAACAGCAGCAGCAGGTAGCCCGCGGCGGCGACCAGGAACCAGAGCCAGCTGCGCCCGGCACTGTTCAGGCCGGTGCCCACCGAGTACAGCGCGAGCAGCGGCAGGCCCGCCGCCGCGGCCCGCCGCAAGGTCACCGCGAGGGCGTCCACCAGGACGGCGATCAGCGTGACCGAGCCGATCAGGATCAGCCTGAGCCCGTCCGAGGCGGGCGCCGGAATCGTGTAGTGGCGGATCGTCGAGACGCCGTCGGCCACCAGGGTGCCGAGCGCGTCGATCGCCTGGGGTCCCGGCAGGACACCGGCGGTCATCGAGGGCGCGACGGTGAGGAACATCAGCAGGTACAGCACGGCCAGCAACTGGAGCGGCACCACCAGCGCCCGGGACAGGGCGAGGCGGCGCAGCCCGGCGCCGACCGCCGCCACCGCGACGATCTGGACGAAGGCGGCGAGGTACCAGGTGTTCTGCTTGACCAGGGGGGTCAGGCACAGCGTGGTCAGCGCGGTGGCCAGCGCCGAGTAGAGCGTCAACTTGGCCCGGGTGGTCACGAACCGGCCTCGTCTCGGTAGGGGCCCCACTGCGGGGCCCGGCCGGGCTGGGGGGTCTTGGGGGCGTCGGGGCCGTGGTCGGCCCGGCGGCGCGAGGGGCCCTGGGCGGAGCGGTCGGCCAGGCGCCAGAGGTCGGGCACCGAGTCGTTCGATCCGGCGGGCAGGACGATCCAGCCGGCGTCGCGGAGCAGGTCGATCCGTCGGGTGGCCTGGTCGTCGGGAGCGTCGGGCAGCACCGGGCGCAGCCCGGCCCAGGTGGCGGTGGAGAGCAGGAAGGCTATTCCGGCCCCGGCCCGGCGGCGCAGCCTGCCGAGCCGGGCGAGCTGGTCCTCGTCGAGTTCGCCGAGGACGGCCACCAGCAGGCCCTCGCCGCCGGCCCGCAGAACCTCCTCGGCGCGCTGGAAGCCGCTGCCGTCGGACTGCTCGATCACGGCCAGCGTGTCCAGCAGCAGCCCGGCCGACTCGCCGACCGTCGCAGCGCCGTTCCCGGTGCCGGGGACGGACCAGCCGGTGTCGGTGAGCAGCCGGGTCTGGTAGCCGAGTTCCATCAGGTGGACGCCGACCGAGGCGGCGCAGCCGACGGCCCATTCGAAGGAGGAGGCGGGGCCGGTCCCGCGGTGCGCGAGTTCCCGGGTGTCCAGCAGGACGGTGGCGCGGGCCTTGAGCGGTTGCTCCTCCCGGCGGACCATCAGTTCGCCGTACCGGGCGGTGGACTTCCAGTGCACCCGGCGCAGGTCGTCGCCCTGCCGGTAGGCGCGCGGGATGACGTCGTCGTCCCCGGCCAGTGCGAGGGTGCGGGTGTTGCGCTCGCCGCGGCCGGCCCACTCGCCGGTCAGCCGCAGCGAAGTCAGCGGCTGCACCTGCGGTACTACGGTGAGGGTGTCACAGGCGGCGAACGACCTGGTCAGCTCGCACATCCCGAACGGGTCGGCGACCCGCAGCTGGAGCGGCCCGAGCGGGTAGCGCCCGCGGAGGTCCGAGCGGACCCGGTAGGAGACCTCCCTGAAGCCGCGCGGCTCGACCCGGTCCAGGACGAAGCGCGGGCGCGGTCCGAGCACGTACGGGACCTGGTCCTCCAGCAGCAGCAGGCCGGTGGGGACCCGGGAGACGTTGTCCAGGCGCAGGTGCACCCGGGCCTCCTGGCCGGCCGGGGTGCGGTGCGGGGTGAGCCGCCGTCCCCCGGCGACCCGGTAGCGGGTGCGCAGCAGCAGGGTGGCGGCGCACAGCGGCAGTGCGGCCAGCAGCACGCCGACCTGGAGCAGGGTGTCCTGCCCGAAGACGTACGCGCACACGACGGCGGTGATCCCCGCGGCCAGGAAGGAGCGGCCCCTGGTGGTCAGGCCCTGCAGACCGGTGCGCAGACCTGACGGCTTGTCGGCCTTCGCCACCTCAGCCGCGCCCCTGCGGACGGGGGATCGGCAGCCTGGCCACCAGGTCGAGGACGATCTGCTCGACGGTGCGGCGGCCCAGCTGGGTCTCGGCGGTGGGCAGCAGGCGGTGGGCGAGCACGGGGACGGCGAGGGACTGGATGTCGTCCGGCAGCACGTACTCGCGGCCGTCCAGGGCGGCGGCCGCGCGGGCGGCCCGGACGAGGTGCAGCGTGGCCCGCGGGGAGGCGCCGAGGCGCAGCTCCGGGTGGGTGCGGGTGGCGGCGACCAGGTCGACGGCGTAGCGGCGGACCGGGTCGGCGAGGTGGACCGTGCGGACCCGGTCGATCAGCTTGAGGATGTCGTCGGCGTGCGCCACCGGCTGGAGGTCGTCCAGCGGGTTGGCGCCGGCGTGGTGGTCGAGCATGGCGAACTCGGCCTCGGGGCTGGGGTAGCCGATCGAGATCCGGGCCATGAAGCGGTCGCGCTGGGCCTCGGGCAGGGTGTAGGTGCCCTCCATCTCCACCGGGTTCTGGGTGGCGATCACCATGAACGGGGAGGGCAGTTCGTAGCTGGTCCCGTCGATGGTGACCTGGCGTTCCTCCATCGACTCCAGCAGCGCGGACTGGGTCTTCGGCGAGGCCCGGTTGATCTCGTCGCCGACCACGATCTGGGCGAAGATGGCGCCGGGACGGAACTCGAAGTCCATCCGCTGCTGGTCGAAGATGCTGGTGCCGGTCACGTCGGAGGGCAGCAGGTCCGGGGTGAACTGGATCCGGCGCACCGAGCAGTCGAGTGAGCGGGCGAGGGTCTTGGCGAGCATGGTCTTGCCGACGCCGGGGACGTCCTCCAGCAGCAGGTGGCCCTCGGCCAGCAGCACGGTCAGCGCGATCCGGACGGCCTCCGGCTTGCCCTCGATGACGCTCTCGACCGAGGCACGGACCCGCTCCACCACCGCACTCAGCTCGTGCAGTCCGGCCGGTCGCGGGGCCCCCGCCCCGACGGTGGCGGTCTGTCCGTTGAAGGTCGTCACCCGTAAACTCCCATGGCCCAGTCCGGCCGGACCTCGTCCCGGGCCCGGCCCCCACCCCGATTACGCGGCCTGCCGCCGTTTCGGTTCCGGAGAGGACCTGAGGTGCTGGAGGACCAGTCCGAGGACCGGTGAGGGCCGGTGGCGCGGTCAGGCAGCCCCAGGTGGTGCGGGGTCAGCCTGCAGGCGCATTCTTCCCTGCCGGACTGCCGAAAGTCACCCGGGAGGACGAGACGCCGGGACTGTCCCGGTTCGTCCCGCGGGACGTACGGTGCCGCCCCCGGCCGACGCCGTCGGACCCGGGGGCGGCACCGTACGGTCAGCGGATCTCGCGCAGCAGTCCGGTGTGGACGTCGAAGACGAAGCCCCGGACGTCGTCGGTGTGCAGCAGGAACGGGGAGGTCCGCACCCGCTGCATCGACTGGCGGACGTCGCCGTCCAGGTCCACGAAGGACTCGACGGCCCACTGCGGGCGCTGGCCGACCTCCAGCTCCAGTTCGCGGCGGAAGTCCTCGGTGAGTCCGAGCAGACCGCAGCCGGTGTGGTGGATCAGGACGATCGAGCGGGTGCCGAGGGCGCGCTGGCTGATGGTGAGCGAGCGGATGGTGTCGTCGGTGACGACGCCGCCGGCGTTGCGGATCACGTGCGCGTCGCCGAGTTCCAGGCCGAGCGCGGCGAACAGGTCGAGCCGGGCGTCCATGCAGGCCACGACGGTGACCTTCTGGACGGGGCGGGCGTCCATGCCGCCGTCGCGGTAGCCGACGGCGTAGGCCCGGTTGGCCTCGACGAAGCGATCGGTGATCGTCGGGGTGAGGTCGGCAGCAGCGGCCGGCGTGGGCCGGTCAGGGGTCACTGTCATGCCGACGACGGTAATAGGATTTCGCGCTCCGTGGTGGGGGAGGCGTGCGGCTTCTTCGGCGGTGTGATGGAGCGCATAGCGGCGCGCGGAAATCGCCTCCGGCGACTTGTCCCCTTGTGTCCCGTTCTGTACGGCGCGCGCCGAGCGCGGTGCGCACCTCGCCCCGGTGCCCGTCGATCGCCGGCGGCCGACCGTCGTCCCGCCTCCGACCTGCGAAGAGGCGATACCTCCGCCCGGGTGGTGCGCCGTCGCGGACGATTGACTGACCACTTCGGCGCGATAGAGTTGCGGCGCAGTGAAGCACCGGTGTCATCCACCGTCAGCCGTGCCTTTCCGGCCGGTCGGTGCTCCCCGTACGCCGCCTCCGGCCTCCACCCGCTCCGTGCCTCCTGGCGCACCTTCCCCGGTGCCGGGCGGCACTCCTTCCCCGGGCGAGCGGGCGGGGACCGGAGGCGGCGTGCGTGTCCGGCCCGCCGGGTGGTTCAGAATGGTGGGATGAGCAGCGAGAACTCGGCACCCAAGCACGTCCCGGTGATGCTCCAGCGCTGTGTGGACGCGCTGGCTCCAGCGATCTCCGCACCCGGCGCCGTGGTGGTGGACGCCACGCTCGGCCTCGGCGGACACAGCGAGGCGCTGCTCACCCAGTTCCCCGAGGTCAGGCTGGTGGCGGTGGACCGCGACCCGGCCGCCCTCAGGCTCTCCGGCGAACGGCTGGCCCGCTTCGGCGACCGGGCCACCCTGGTGCACGCCGTGTACGACGAGATCCCCCGGGTGCTCGACGAGCTGGGCATCCCCGAGGTGCAGGGCATCCTCTTCGACCTCGGCGTCTCCTCGATGCAGCTGGACGAGGCCGAGCGCGGATTCGCGTACGCGCAGGACGCGCCGCTCGACATGCGGATGGACCAGACCCGGGGGCTGAGTGCCGCCGAGGTGCTGAACACCTACAGCCACGGCAACCTCGCCCGGATCCTCAAGGTCTACGGTGAGGAGCGGTTCGCCGGGAAGATCGCCTCGGTGATCCTGCGGGAGCGGGAGAAGGAACCTTTCACCAACAGCGCGCGTCTGGTGGAGTTGGTGCGCAACGCCATTCCGGCCGCCACCCGGCGGACCGGAGGCAACCCGGCCAAGCGCACCTTCCAGGCGCTGCGGATCGAGGTCAACGGCGAGCTGGAGGTCCTGGACCGGGCCATCCCCGGTGCGCTCGACTCGCTCGCGGTGGGTGGCCGGATCGTGGTGATGTCGTACCAGTCGTTGGAGGACCGCCTGGTCAAGCAGTACTTCGCGGCCGGTGCCACCAGCACCGCCCCGCCCGGTCTGCCGTTCGTCCCGGAGGAGCTCCAGCCCTGGCTGAAACTGCACACCCGGGGTGCCGAGCTGGCCACGGAGCAGGAGATCGAGGAGAACCGGCGCGCCGCGCCCGTACGACTGCGCGTGGCGGAGAGGATCAGGGAGACTCGGGCCTGATCCGGCCGGGGGGAGAGCGGCGAGGGAGAAGCGCAGTGCCGGTGGCCGGCGGAGGGCCCCTCCTTGGCGGGCAGGGAGGGCGGGTTCGGGGAGGCAGGATGCTGCCAGGTCAGGGGGGCAGGGCACGGATCACGGTGCGGCCGGGGCGGCGGTCGACCCGGGGGCGCACACCGTTCGCGGTGCTGGTGGTGGTGCTGCTCTCGGGCGGGCTGCTCGGGCTGCTGATGCTGAACACCGCGTTGAACGAGGGCTCCTTCGAGCTGTCCCGGCTGCAGAAGCAGACCACCGAGCAGACCGACCAGCAGCAGACCCTGCAGCAGCAGATCGACCGGGCCTCGGCCCCGGACGCGCTGGAGCACAAGGCCCGCGAGCTCGGCATGGTGCCAGGTGGTGATCCGGCCTTCCTGCAGGACGACGGCAAGGTGCTGGGCAAGCCGGGCCAGGCGCAGGACAGCCCGCCGGTGAAGCGTTCCGGCACCGAGCTGTGGCAGCAGCAGAACCGGTCCGCCCAGCCGAGTGCCCCGGCCGGGCCGTCCGGCTCCGCCTCGGCTCCTGCCACCGCGTCGGCCGCGCCGTCGCCCAGCCCCGGCGGGGACGGCACGGTGCAGATCGACCCGGCGCCGCCCGCCACCCCGTCAGCCCCGGCCGGAGGTTCGCCGCGATGAGTACACCCCGTCAGCCTCCGCGCGGCTCCGGTGAGCGCAGGCCGCAGCGCCCCGGCGGGGCCCGTCCCAAGCCCGCCGGCGAACCGGGCCGCAACCCGGCGCGTGGTGCGGCCCGTACCCCGGCGCGCAGCCCGGGCGAGCGCCCGCGCGCCCCGCGTCAGCGCACCTCCGACGCACGCCGCCCGCCGGAGCGGCGCCCGCGCCCGCCGGCCGGCCGCCCCCAGCCGCGGACGGTCAGGCTCGGCGACCCGCGCCGCCGCCTGCGGCTGGTCACCGTCGCGCTGGCCCTGGTCTTCTCGGTCTTCGCGGGCCGACTGGTCCAGCTCCAGCTGCTCGACTCGGACACGCTGGCGGTCGCGGCGGGCGCCAACCAGTACTACGACGCGAAGCTCTCCGCCGAGCGCGGCTCGATAACGTCCTCGGACGGCGTCGCCCTGGCGACCACGGTGGACGCGTACGACGTCATCGCCGACCCGACCTTCTACCCCGCCGACAAGACGAAGATCCCGGACGCCCCCGAGCAGGCCGCCGCTCTGCTGGCCCCCATTCTCGGGCGAAGCAAGGAGCAGCTGGCCACGGCCCTGCACACGCCGAAGACCAAGTGGGTGATGCTCGCGCCCCGGCAGGGCCCCGACGTCAAGAAGCAGATCACCGACCTGCGGACCTCGCTCACCAAGCAGACCGACACCAAGGAGTGCAGGGCGCAGAAGGCACTCCTCGGCAAGCCCGCCGAACAGGGCGGACGCCAGTACCTGGACAACGCCTGCGTCAACCCGCTGGTGGGCCTCGGCTTCACCGAGAGCAAGCGGCGGGTCTACCCGGCCGGCGGCCTCGCCGCCAACCTGGTCGGCTTCGTCAACTCCGACGGGGTCGGCACCGGCGGCCTGGAGCTCCAGTACCAGAAGGAGCTGGCCGGCAAGGACGGCCGGGTCACCTACGCGTCCGGGGCCGGCCGAGTGGTCCCCACCTCCGCCGGCGGCAGCCAGCAGCTCCCGGTGCAGGGACTCGACCTGCGGCTGACCGTCAACCGGGACATCCAGTGGGCGGCCCAGCGGGCCATCACCGACCAGGTGGCCAACGCCGGGGCCGAGAAGGGTTACGTGATCGTCCAGGACGTGAAGACCGGTCAGGTCCTGGCCATGGCCGGCTCGCCCGGCTTCGACCCCAACAACCTGCGCGCCGCCAAGGCGGAACAGCTCGGCAACGCGGCCGTCCAGGACGCGTACGAGCCGGGCTCCACCGCCAAGCTGATGACCATGGCCGCCGTGCTGGACACCGGCTCGGCCCAGTGGGACACCCACGTCACCGTGCCCAACACGCTGCAGCGCTCCGACCGGGTCTTCCACGACGACATCGACCACCCGACCTGGTACCTGACGCTGGCCGGGGTGCTGGCCAAGTCCTCCAACATCGGCACCATCGAGGCCGCCGAGCACCTGGGCAAGACCCAGCCGGAGTCCAACCAGATCCTCGGCGACTACCTGCACCGCTTCGGCATCGGCCAGTCCAGCGGGCTCGGATTCCCCGGTGAGACCAAGGGCATCCTGGCCAAGCCGGACACCTGGAGCGGCTCGCAGCAGTACACCATCCCGTTCGGCCAGGGGCTGTCGGTCAACGCGCTGCAGGCCACCTCCGTCTTCTCCACCATCGCCAACGGCGGCGTGCGGGTGACCCCGAGCCTGCTGGCCGGGACCACCGGGCCGGACGGCCGGTACACCCCGGCCCCGGCCGGGGAGCAGACCCGGGTGGTCAAGCCGGAGACCGCCAAGACCCTCACCGGGATGCTGGAGTCGGTCGTCTCCGACGAGCAGGGGACCGGCGGCGCGGCCCAGATCCCCGGCTACCGGGTGGCCGGGAAGACCGGCACTGCCAACCGGGTGGACCCCAAGACCGGCAAGTACTCCGGCTACACCGCCTCGTTCATCGGCTTCGCCCCCGCCGAGGCGCCCCGGGTGACGGTCTCCTGCGTCATCCAGGACCCGGTCAACGGCCACTTCGGCGGTCAGCTCTGCGGGCCGGTGTTCAAGCAGGTGATGGAGTTCACTCTGAAGACCCTGAACGTCGCGCCCAGCGGAAGCGAGGCGCCCAACCTGCCCGTCGACTGGAAGCCCTGATGAGCCACCGCCCCGACCGCGCCACCGACTCGACTCCGCAGGCCGCGCCGGGTGCCGGCGCTGCTCGGCGCCCCGAGAGGCGGGCCGCCGCCGCGGCGCCGCCGTCCGCCGCCGCGACCGGCGGCGGACCGGGGGCGGGGGAGCCGGACAGCGGCGGGCACCGGGGCCGGCCCGACGCGTCCGAGGGCGGCCGGGGCCGCGGCGAAGAGGCTCGGTTTGGCCCTGGGGGCCCATCGGCAGATAGCCTTCCCGCCGTGCCGAAACCCGATCAAACCAACGCGACCCCGCCCCGCCCGACCAGCCCGGCGGTGACTCCGCTCGCCGAGGTCGCCCACCTGCTGGGCCTGGAGCCCGTCGAGGGCGCGCAGGTCACCGGCATCACCCACGACTCCCGGGCGGTTCGCCCGGGTGACGTGTACGTGGCCTTCCCGGGCGCCAACCACCACGGTGCGGCCTTCGCCGCCCAGGCGGTGGCCGCCGGAGCCGTCGCCGTGCTGACCGACCAGGCCGGGGCCGAACTGGCCGCCGGTGCAGGCGTGCCGCTGCTCGTCGTGGAGAGCCCGCGGGCCGCGATGGGCCTGCTGGCCGCCGCGGTCTACGGCCGCCCCAGCGAGCAACTGCTGACCATCGGCCTGACCGGAACCAACGGCAAGACCACCACCTCGTACCTGGTCGAGGGCGGCCTGCGCGGCGCCGACCTGGTGCCCGGGGTGATCGGCACCGTGGAGATGCGGGTCGGCGACGAGCGGATCAAGAGCGAGCGCACCACCCCCGAGGCCACGGACCTGCACGCGATCCTCGCCGTGATGCGCGAACGCGGTGCCGACGCGGTGGTCATGGAGGTCTCCAGCCACGCCCTGGTCTACGGCCGGGTGGACGGGGTCGTCTACGACGTCGCCCTGTTCAACAACCTGACGCCCGAGCACCTGGACTTCCATCCGGACATGGAGGACTACTACCGGGCCAAGGCCCGGCTCTTCCAGCCGGAGAAGGCCCGGCGCGGTGTGGCCAACCTGGACGACGCGTACGGCCGCCGACTGGCCGGCGAAGCGCCGATCCCGGTCACCACCTTCTCCGCCAAGGGCGACCCGGACGCCGACTGGCGCGCCGTGGACGTCCAGCTCGGCCCGGTCGGCTCGACCTTCCGGGTGCTCGGCCCGGACGGTGCCACCGCCGAGGCCTCGGTGCCGCTGCCGGGGCCCTTCAACGTCGCCAACGCGCTCGGCGCGATCACCGCCCTGGTCACCGCCGGGGTGCCGCTGGAGGCGGCCGTCGCCGGGGTGGCCTCGATCGCGGGCGTGCCCGGCCGGCTGGAGCGGGTGGACGCCGGCCAGCCCTACGTCGCGGTGGTCGACTACGCGCACAAGCCGGATGCCCTGGAGGCGGTCCTGAACTCGCTGCGCGAGATCACCAAGGGCAGGCTGCACGTGGTGATCGGCTGCGGCGGCGACCGTGACCCGCACAAGCGCGGTCCGATGGGCGCCATCGCCGCCCGGATCGCCGACACGGCCGTCCTCACCAGCGACAACCCGCGTTCCGAGGACCCGCTGGCGATCCTCGCCACCATGCTGACCGGTGCCGCCGGTGTGCCCGAGGCCGAGCGCGGCGAGGTGCTGGTCGTCCCCGACCGGGCCGAGGCCATTGCCGACGCCGTCGCCCGCGCCCACGCCGGGGACACCGTCCTGGTGGCCGGCAAGGGCCACGAACTGGGCCAGTACGTACGGGACGAGATCCGTCCCTTCGACGACCGCGAGGTGCTGCGCGAGGCCATCGCGCACAGCCACGCCGAACACAGCCAGGCCGCCGAGGACCCCGCAGGGCCCCGGGACGGCCGTGGAGTGGAGCAGCAGTGATCGCACTGACCCTGGCAGAGGTCGCCACCGCCGTCGGCGGCACCCTGGACGCCGCAGACCCGCAGGCCCTGGTGACCGGTCCGGTCGAGGTGGACTCCCGCCGGCTGCGCCCCGGCGGCCTGTTCGCGGCCGTTCTCGGCGAGCACGTGGACGGCCACGACTTCGCCGAGAAGGCCGTCGCGGACGGCGCCGTCGCGGTGCTGGCGACCCGCCGGGTCGGCGTCCCCGCCGTGCTGGTGGACGACGTGGTGGTGGCCCTCGGCCGCCTGGCCCGCGCCGTGATGGACCGGGCGAGCGACACCGAGGTGGTGGCGATCACCGGCTCGGCCGGAAAGACCAGCACCAAGGACCTGATCGCCCAGGTGCTCCAGCGCCGGGGCACGACCGTCTTCCCGCCCGGCTCGTTCAACAACGAGATCGGCATGCCGCTGACCGCGCTGCGGGTCGAGGAGTCCACCCGGCACCTGGTGCTGGAGATGGGCGCCCGCGGCAAGGGCCACATCGACTACCTGACCCGGATCGTCCCGCCGCGGATCGGCGTGGTGCTCAACATCGGCACCGCGCACCTGGGCGAGTTCGGCTCCAGGGCTGCGATCGCCGAGGCCAAGGGCGAGTTGGTGGAGGCGCTCACCACCGAGGGGGTCGCGGTGCTGAACGCCGACGACCCGCTGGTGCGGCCGATGGTCGACCGCACCAAGGCCCGGGTGCTGCTCTTCGGCGAGCACCCGGAGGCCGACGTCAGGGCGGTGAATGTTCGTCTGGACGCCACCGGGCGGCCATCGTTCACGTTGATCACCCCGGCCGGTTCCGCAACCGTACAGCTGCGCCTGTACGGTGAGCACCACGTCTCGAACGCCCTCGCCGCCGCTGCGGTGGCGGTGGCGCTCGGCATGTCCGTCGACGACACCGCCGCCGCCCTGGGCGAGGCGGGTGCGCTGTCCCGCTGGCGCATGGAGGTCGTCGACCGGGCCGATGGAGTCACCGTCGTCAACGACGCCTACAACGCGAACCCCGAGTCCATGAGGGCCGCGCTGCGGGCTCTGGTGTCGATCGGGGGCCGGGGCCCGGAGCGCCGCCGCACCTGGGCGGTGCTCGGTGAGATGCGGGAGCTCGGCGAGGACAGCCTCGACGAGCACGACGCCATCGGGCGGCTCGCGGTCCGACTGGACGTCACCAAGCTGGTGGCGGTCGGTGGACGCGACGCGGCCTGCATGGAACTCGGCGCGAGGAACGAAGGTTCGTGGGGTGAGGAGTCGGTGCTGGTGTCCGACGCGGACGCGGCGATCGAGCTGCTGCGGGCTCAACTGCAGCCAGGGGACGTGGTGCTGGTGAAGGCTTCCCGTTCGGTGGGGCTGGAAACGGTCGCCGAGGCACTGCTCGCGGACGGTGCTGCCCAGTGAAGCAGATCCTCTTCTCGGGAATGATCGGGCTGGTCCTGTCCCTGCTCGGAACCCCGGCGCTGATCAAGCTGCTGGCCCGGCACGGCTACGGGCAGTACATCCGTGACGACGGCCCCAAGGCCCACCACAGCAAGCGCGGTACGCCCACCATGGGTGGTATCGCCTTCATCCTGGCGACGCTGATCGCCTACTTCGCCACCAAGGTGATAACGGGCGAGAAGCTGACGGCCTCCGGTCTGCTGGTGCTGTTCCTGACCACGGGCCTGGGCCTGGTCGGCTTCCTGGACGACTACATCAAGGTGGTCAAGCGCCGTTCGCTCGGTCTGCGGGCCAAGGCGAAGCTGCTCGGCCAGTCGTTCGTGGGCCTCGCCTTCGCGATCCTGGCGCTGCAGTTCCACGACGCGCGCGGGCTGACCCCGGCCTCGACCCACCTGTCCTTCGTCAAGGACTTCAGCTGGTCGGTCGGCCCGGTGCTGTTCGTCATCTGGGCCTATTTCATGATCGCCGCGATGTCCAACGGCGTGAACCTGACCGACGGTCTGGACGGCCTGGCCACCGGCGCCTCGGTGATGGTCTTCGGCGCCTACACCTTCATCGGCGTCTGGCAGTACGGCCAGAGCTGTGCCTCGATGATCACCGCCACCGCCAACTGCTACGACGTCCGCGACCCGCTGGACCTCGCCGTGGTGGCCGCCGGTCTGATGGGCTCCTGCTTCGGCTTCCTGTGGTGGAACACCTCGCCCGCCAAGATCTTCATGGGTGACACCGGCTCGCTGGCCCTCGGTGGCGCGCTGGCCGGTCTGGCGATCTGCTCCCGCACCGAGATGCTGCTGGCGCTGCTCGGCGGCCTCTTCGTGATCATCACCCTGTCGGTGGTCATCCAGGTCGGCTCGTTCCGGATGACCGGCAAGCGCGTCTTCAAGATGGCACCGCTGCAGCACCACTTCGAGCTCAAGGGCTGGAGCGAGGTGCTGATCGTGGTCCGCTTCTGGATCATCCAGGGCCTCTGCGTCGCCGTCGGCCTCGGCCTCTTCTACGCGGGCTGGGTGACCGGATGACCGCGATCGTCTGGGACGGGCTGCCCGTCACCGTCGCCGGTCTGGGCGTCTCCGGGATCAGCGCGGCCCGGGTGCTGCGCGGCCTCGGCGCCGAGGTCACGGTCGTCGACGGCGGCGACGGCGAGGGCCTGCGCGCCCGCGCCGCCGAGCTCGGCCGGCTGGGCATCCAGGTCCGGCTCGGCGACGGCGACAGCCTGCCGGCGGACACCCGGCTGATCGTCACCTCGCCCGGCTGGCCGCCCAGCAGCCCGCTGTTCCTGGCCGCCGCCGAGGCGGGCGTCGAGATCTGGGGCGACGTCGAGCTGGCCTGGCGCCTGCGCCGGCCGCTGCCGTCCACCGGCGAGCCGGCCCCCTGGCTGGCCGTCACCGGTACCAACGGCAAGACCACCACCGTCCAGATGCTCGCCTCGATCCTGACCGCGGCCGGGAAGCGCACCGCCGCCGTCGGCAACGTCGGCGTCTCGGTGCTGGACGCGGTGCTCGCCGAGGAGCAGTACGACGTGCTGGCCGTCGAGCTGTCCAGCTACCAGCTGCACTGGGCGCCCTCGCTGCGGCCGCACTCGGCGGCCGTCCTCAACCTGGCGCCCGACCACCTGGACTGGCACGGCTCGATGGAGGCGTACGCCGCCGACAAGGGCCGGATCTACCAGGGCAACCAGGTCGCCTGCGTCTACAACCTGGCCGACCCCGCCACCGAGGCGCTGGTGCGCGAGGCCGATGTCGAGGAGGGCTGCCGGGCCGTCGGCTTCGGCCTGGGCTCGCCCGGACTCTCGCAGTTCGGCGTGGTGGACGGCCTGCTGGTGGACCGGGCCTTCGTCCCCGACCGCCAGAAGAACGCCGCCGAGATCGGCTCGATCGCGGACGTCCACCCGCCGGCCCCGCACAACATCGCCAACGCCCTCGCGGCGGCCGCCCTGGCGCGGGCCTACGGGGTGGACGTCAAGGCCGTCAGGGACGGCCTGCAGGCCTTCCGTCCGGACGCCCACCGGATCGCCGAGGTGGCGGTCGTGGACGAGGTCACCTACATCGACGACTCCAAGGCGACCAACACCCATGCGGCGGCGGCCTCGCTGGCCGCCTACCGGCCGGTCGTCTGGATCGCCGGCGGTCTGGCCAAGGGCGCGACCTTCGACGAGCTGGTGCAGGGCGCGGCCGAACGGCTGCGTGCGGCGGTGCTGATCGGCGCCGACCGCGAGCTGATCCGCGAGGCGCTGGCGCGACACGCGCCGGATGTCCCGGTGATCGAAGCGGCCACGGGCCAGACTGGCGCGGTGGCGATGACCGAGGTGGTCCGCGAGGCCGCCAAACTCGCCCGTCCGGGTGACACCGTCCTGCTGGCTCCGGCCTGCGCCTCGATGGACATGTTCACCAACTACGGCGAGCGCGGCGACCTGTTCGCCGCGGCCGTGCAGGATCTGAGGAAGTAGGGCGAACGAGCCGCGGGGCGACCGGCAACGGCCCCCGCGGCTCGTCGCCCCCACGCGTGAGGGGGGAGCCGCCGTGGCGGGTGAGGGCAAGGCGGCCACGGCCGCTCCACCCGAGCGCACCGGCTCGAGGCTGCGGCTGATCTCGGCGACCACCACCACCTTCAAGTCGGCGGGCCCGATCGCCCGGCTGCGGGCCTTCAGGGACCGCGCGCGCTACACCCTCGGGCGGCCGCTGACGCCGTACTACCTGATCCTCGGCTCGACGCTGCTGCTGGTGGTGCTCGGCCTGGTGATGGTCTTCTCCTCCTCGCAGATCCTGGTGATGCAGCGCCACCTGCCGATCACCTTCTTCTTCCGCAAGCAGCTGATCGCGGCCCTGCTCGGCCTGACGCTGATGGTGGTGCTGGCGCGGACCCCGGTACGGATCCAGCGGGCCCTGGTCTACCCGATACTGATCGGGGTGATCGGGGCGCTGATGCTGGTCGCCATCCCGGGCATCGGCATGGAGGTCAACGGCAACCGGAACTGGATCAACCTGGGCTTCTTCCAGGTGCAGCCCTCCGAGTTCGCCAAGCTGGCGCTGGTGCTCTGGGGCGCCGACCTGCTCGCCCGCAAGCAGAAGGGCAAGCTGCTCGACCAGTGGAAGCACCTGCTGGTGCCGCTGGTGCCCGGTACCGTGCTGCTGATGCTGCTGATCATGCTCGGCGGCGACATGGGCACCACGATGGTCCTGATCGCGATGCTCTTCGGCCTGCTCTGGATGGTCGGCGCCCCACTGCGGCTCTTCGGGGCCACCCTGGGCATCGCCGTGGTCGCCTGCACCGCCCTGGTGATCACCGTGCCGCACCGGCTCGACCGGCTCGGCTGCGTCGGGGTCACCAAGCCGGGCCCGAACCTGGACTGCTTCCAGGCCCTGCACGGACTGTACGCCTTCGCGGCCGGCGGCCCGTTCGGATCCGGACTGGGTGCCGGTGTGGAAAAATGGGGTCAACTCCCGGAGGCGCACACCGACTTCATCTTCGCCGCGACCGGCGAGGAACTGGGTCTGGTGGGGACGCTGTCGGTACTCGGTCTCTTCGCGGCACTAGGGTATGCGGGTATCCGTGTGGCCATCGGTACGAAGGATCCCTTCGTCAGGTACGCGGCGGGTGCCGCCACCACGTGGATCATGGCGCAGGCCATGATCAACCTGGGGTCGGCGCTGGGACTCCTGCCCATCGCGGGCGTCCCGCTCCCGCTGTTCTCCTACGGCGGCTCCGCCATGCTGTCGGCCATGTGCGCCATCGGGGTGCTGCTCTGCTTCGCACGCAACACCCCGGGGGCGAAGGCGGCTCTGGCCGCCCGGAGCAAGAACTCCCGTACCAGGGGACTCCTGGCCCGGGTGCTGCCACGACGACGAACCACAGCGCGCCCTGCTCCCCGGCCGGCGCGCAGGGAGCGGTGAATTTCGGTGCATGTCGTACTCGCCGGCGGCGGGACCGCCGGTCACATCGAGCCGGCCCTCGCCCTCGCGGACGCCCTCCGCAGGCACGACCCGAGCTGCGGGATCACCGCCCTGGGCACCGAGCGCGGACTGGAGACCAGGCTGGTCCCCGAGCGCGGCTACGAGCTGGCGCTGATCCCGGCCGTTCCGCTGCCACGCAAGCCCACCCCCGAGCTGATCACCGTCCCGGGCCGACTGCGCGGCACCGTCCGCGCCGCCCAGGACATCATCGAGCGGGTCAACGCCGACGCGGTGGTCGGCTTCGGCGGCTACGTCGCCATGCCCGCCTACCTGGCGGCCAAGCGCGCCGGTGTGCCGATCGTGGTGCACGAGGCCAACGCGCGCCCCGGCCTGGCCAACAAGATCGGCGCCCGCTACACGGACTTCGTCGCGGTCTCCACCCCCGACTCCAAGCTCCGGGACTCCCGCTACATCGGCATCCCGCTCCGCCGCACCATCGCCACCCTGGACCGCAACGCGATGCGGCCCGAGGCCCGGCACTACTTCGGCCTCGACCAGCGGCTGCCCACCCTGCTGGTCTCCGGCGGCTCGCAGGGCGCCCGCCGCCTGAACGAGACCGTCCAGGCGATCGCCCCGCGCCTGCAGCAGTACGGCGTGCAGATCCTGCACGCGGTCGGCCCGAAGAACGAGCTGCCCATGATCGACGACATCCCCGGGATGCCGCCGTACCGGGCCGTGCCGTACGTGGACCGGATGGACCTCGCGTACGCCGCCGCCGACCTGATGCTCTGCCGTGCCGGCGCGATGACGGTGGCCGAGCTGGCCGCGGTCGGGCTGCCCGCCGCCTTCGTCCCGCTGCCGATCGGCAACGGCGAGCAGCGGCTGAACGCCCAGCCGATGGTCAAGGCGGGCGGCGGTCTGCTGGTGGACGACGCCGAGCTGACCCCGGACTGGGTGCTGCAGAACGTGCTGCCGGTGCTCACCGACCCGCGCAGGCTCTGGGACATGAGCCGGGCCGCCGCCGAGTTCGGCCGCCGTGACGCGGACGAGCTGCTGGTCGGCATGGTCTACGAGGCGATCGAGGCATCAAGGGGCGGCCGTCGTCGTGGCTGACGCCTCGGTCCACGAGGACCCGGAGTCCGCACCCGGACTCCGGCTCTCCCGGCGTGGAATCGTGGTGCTGAGCGCCTTCGGCGCCCTGGTGCTGGGGGCGCTCGGCTGGCTGGTCTTCTTCTCCTCGGCCCTGGACGTGCGCACCGTCGCCGTCCAGGGCCTGGAGAGCGGCAAGCTGACGGACGACCAGGTCCGTGAGGCGCTCGGGGGGCTCCAGCACGGGCCGCTGGCCAGGATCGACCTGACCGCGGCCGAGCACCGGGTGGAGAAGCTCCCCCGGGTCGCCAGGGCCGAGGTCTGGCGGGGTTGGCCGCACACCCTCCAGGTCAAGCTGGTCGAGCGCAAGCCGGTCGCGGCGATCAAGAACGTGGACAGCACCTTCTCGCAGGTGGACGCCGCCGGAGTGAGCTTCGCCACCGAACCGAGTGCTCCCGCGGGGGTCCCGCTGGTCGAACTAGCACTCAGTCAGCAGGCGAACGATGCTGCCGGGGTGATCGATCGGGCGACCCTGCTCCGAGCGGCGGTGACGGTGGCCGCGGGGCTGCCGACCGAGGTGGCCAAGCGGGCCGGGGCGCTGCAGATTCACTCGTACGACGACATTCGACTGCAGCTCAGCGGGGGTGTGACGGTCCGCTGGGGGAGTCCGGAACGCACTGCTCGCAAGGCCGTTGTGCTGACCGCGTTGCTCGGTCAGCGGGGTGCGAATTATGACGTGAGTGCGCCAGACGCCCCGGCGGTCTCGGGTTGATCCGGTAAGTTCTCTCCCCGAGGGCGGTGTTGACGGAGTCACAGCTCCGCCCCGACCCTTGGTGGTCACCCCCGGTTTCGCCGGGCGGTCGATGATCACATAGGCTCAAAAGAAAAACGGGAAGCTCGGCGTGTTCGTTGAACATGGGCCAGATGCGACCTACTGTCCTGTGTCACCAGGCTGTGTCTCACGGTGATGTGACGTAGGCACAGCTACAACCCTAAAGCTCAAGTTTAGGGTTCGGGTCGGTGGTCGGCATTTCGGACATTCAGTCCTGAAACCCTGCTCCCCACCCATCGACATCCGTCGGCCTTCACGACACGGGGAAGCCGACCCCGAAATTCGAGGCGAGAGGCCTTCGACGTGGCAGCACCGCAGAACTACCTCGCAGTCATCAAGGTCGTCGGTATCGGCGGCGGTGGTGTGAACGCCATCAACCGGATGATCGAGGTCGGTCTCAAGGGCGTCGAGTTCATCGCGATCAACACCGATGCGCAGGCCCTCCTGATGAGCGACGCCGACGTCAAGCTCGATGTTGGCCGTGAACTCACCCGGGGCCTGGGCGCCGGCGCCAACCCCGAGGTCGGCCGCAAGGCCGCCGAGGACCACCGCGAGGAGATCGAGGAGGTCCTCAAGGGGGCCGACATGGTCTTCGTCACCGCCGGCGAGGGCGGCGGCACCGGCACCGGTGGCGCGCCCGTCGTGGCCAACATCGCCCGCTCGCTCGGCGCGCTGACCATCGGCGTGGTCACCCGCCCCTTCACCTTCGAGGGCCGCCGCCGCGCCAACCAGGCCGAGGACGGCATCGCGTCGCTGCGCGAGCAGGTCGACACCCTGATCGTGATCCCGAACGACCGCCTGCTGTCCATCTCCGACCGCCAGGTCAGCGTGCTGGACGCGTTCCGCTCCGCCGACCAGGTGCTGCTCTCCGGTGTCCAGGGCATCACCGACCTGATCACCACCCCCGGTCTGATCAACCTCGACTTCGCCGACGTCAAGTCGGTCATGTCGGACGCCGGTTCGGCCCTGATGGGCATCGGCTCCGCCCGGGGCGAGGACCGCGCCAAGGCGGCCGCCGTGATGGCGATCTCCTCGCCGCTGCTGGAGGCGTCCATCGACGGGGCGCGCGGTGTGCTGCTCTCCATCTCCGGCGGCTCCGACCTCGGTCTCTTCGAGATCAACGAGGCGGCCCAGCTGGTCAGCGAGGCGGCGCACCCCGAGGCCAACATCATCTTCGGTGCGGTCATCGACGACGCGCTCGGCGACGAGGTCCGGGTCACCGTGATCGCGGCCGGCTTCGACGGTGGCCAGCCGCCGGCCATCGTCCGCGACCCGGTGGTGAAGGCCAGTGCGCCGAGCACCCCGCCGGCCACGCCGGAGCGGCCCACCACCCGGCCCTCGTACGGGAACATCGGTTCGGTGACCTCCCGTGAGGAGTCCCGCCAGTCCGAGGCCCCGGCGACCACGACCGCCGCGCCGGTCCCGCCGCAGGTGCAGCCGGTCCGGCAGCCCTTCGTGGAGAGCCCGGCCGAAGAGCTCGACGTGCCGGACTTCCTGAAGTAAGCACATGTGAAGTAAACACTCTTAAGTGATCTATACGACTGAACGCTCTGGTGCTCACTTCGCCTTCACCGACCGGTGGGGCGGGGTGAGCACCGCGCCGTACGGGGAGCTCAACCTCGGCGGCGCGGTCGGGGACGACCCGGCCGCCGTACGGGAGAACCGCACGCTCGCCGCCCGTGAGCTGGGCATCGACCCGGCCGATGTGGTCTGGATGAACCAGGTGCACGGCGCCGAGGTCGCGGTGGTGACGGAACGCCAGCGGCAGGGGCAGGCGCCCACGGTGGACGCGGTGGTCACCGACCGGCCGCTGGCGCTCGCGGTGCTCACGGCGGACTGCACGCCCGTCCTGCTGGCCGACCCGGTCGCCGGGATCGTCGGTGCCGCGCACGCGGGCCGTCCGGGGCTGGCCGCCGGGGTCGTCCCGGCGGTGGTCCGGGCGATGCTCGCGCAGGGCGCGGCAGCGGATCGGATCGTGGCCGCGATCGGGCCCGCGGTCTGCGGTCGCTGCTACGAGGTGCCGGCCGAACTGCGTGCCGAGGTCGCGGCCCTGGTGCCGGCGGCCCGTGCGGAGACCTCCTGGGGGACGCCCGCGCTGGACGTGCCCGGCGGCGTCGTGCAGCAGCTCGCCGAGGCTGGAATCACCGAAGTAGTGCGATCATCTGTCTGCACCCTTGAGTCGGCCGATCACTTCTCCTACCGCCGCGAGCAGCGCACCGGCCGACTTGCGAGCTACGTCTGGTTGGGCTCTGAACTCTCATGACGAATGACATCTACGGGCCGTTCCCGGGCCGCCCGGACTTCCTGGTCGGCCTGACGGAGCAGCAGCGCGCCCGCTACGAGCAGCTCGGCACCAACCTGGAGGTCGTCGAGCGCCGGATCGCCGCCGCCTGCGAGGCGGCCGGTCGTCCCCGCGAGGACGTCACCCTGATCGTGGTCACCAAGACCTACCCGGCCGAGGACACCGCCCTGCTGGCCGGACTCGGCGTCACGGACGTGGCCGAGAACCGCGACCAGGATGCCGCCCCGAAGGCCGAGATCTGCGTCCAACTGCCGCTGACCTGGCACTTCGTGGGTCAGTTGCAGACGAACAAGGTGCGTTCGGTGGTCCGTTACGCCGGTGCCGTGCACTCGGTGGACCGGCCGCGGCTGGTGGAGTCGCTGTCCGCCGCCGTGCTCAGGGCCGAACGGGCCCCGCTGGACTGCCTGGTGCAGGTCGCGCTGGACAAGGAGAGCGGCGAGGGCGAGCACCGGGCCGGGGTCGCCCCGGCCGACGTGCCGGCGCTGGCCGACCTGATCGCCGACACGCCCGGGCTGCGGATGGTCGGTGTGATGACCGTCGCACCGCTGGCCGGGCCGCTGGCCGATCGGCCGGACCGGGCGTTCGCGCGGCTGGCGGAAATCGCAAGCGCAGTACGGGCGAGCCATCCTGCTGCCACCATGGTGTCGGCAGGGATGAGCGGTGATCTGGAGCAGGCCGTGGCTGCCGGGGCGACACATGTACGCGTCGGTACGGCGGTACTCGGAGTGCGGTCACCGCTCGGGTAACGTCACCGAGTAAGTAGATCAGACTGCAGGACAAAACAGGACATATAACCTAGCAGCTTGCCACAGCGCTAGCGAACCGTGGATCGCATCCCCGCAGCCGCCCCTCCCCACCCTTGACGGACCGTCGTCGACATGACGGTGCGTCGGCGGCCGGCGGGAAACCAACAGGTCAGGACTCGGGCCGCAGGTGACGATCCACCACAGAGCGGAGGAGACAGGAGCATGGCCGGCGCAATGCGCAAAATGGCGGTCTACCTCGGCCTCGTGGAGGACGAGACGTACGACGGCCAGGGGTACGACCCCGACGACGACTACGACGCGGACCCCGAGCCGATCAGGACGGGCCGGACGGAGGACCTGCAGCGCCCCGCTGCCGTGCCCGCCCCGGCGCCCGTCGCGCACATCGCGCCGCAGCCGGTCCCGGCCGCCGTGCCGATCCGGCAGGAGGCTCCGAGGATGGCCCCCGTGTCGTCCATCACACCCGAACGCCGCCACAATCTGGAGAAGAGCGCCCCGGTGATCATGCCCAAGGTCGTCAACGAGCGAGAGCCGTACCGCATCACCACACTCCACCCGCGAACCTACAACGAGGCCCGCACAATCGGCGAGCAGTTCCGCGGCGGCACCCCGGTGATCATGAATCTGACCGAGATGGACGACACCGACGCCAAGCGGCTCGTAGACTTCGCGGCTGGACTCGTCTTCGGTCTGCACGGCAGTATCGAGCGAGTGACACAGAAGGTGTTCCTGCTGTCGCCTGCTAACGTCGATGTAACGGCGGAGGACAAGGCTCGGATCGCCGAGGGTGGGTTCTTCAACCAGAGCTGACCCGGCCACGACTTTATGTGTGGATCCAACGACAGTGAGTAACTGACGGTATGTCGGCCAGGGAGAGGGAAACGCGATGGGGATCGTGTGGGCAGTGCTGTACTACGCACTGACCGTCTTCCTGCTGATCCTGCTCTTCAGGCTCGTCATGGACTGGGTGTTCCAGTTCGCCCGTTCGTGGCGTCCGGGGAAGGCCATGGTCGTGGTCCTCGAGGCCACGTACACTGTCACGGATCCGCCACTCAAGCTTCTTCGGCGATTCATCCCGCCGTTGCGTCTCGGGGGCGTGGCGCTCGACCTGTCCTTCTTCGTACTGATGATCATTGTGTTTGTCCTGAGATCGCTCGTGCTGACTCTGCCGTCTTGAGCGCTGCGACAGGATGCCGGTGTGCCGACGATCACGTTGAGGTGAAGAGATGCCATTGACCCCCGAGGACGTTCGGAACAAGCAGTTCACGACCGTCCGGCTGCGTGAAGGCTATGACGAGGACGAGGTCGATGCCTTCCTCGACGAGGTCGAAGCCGAACTGACGCGCCTGCTCCGCGAGAACGAGGACCTGCGCGCCAAGCTGGCCGCCGCCACCCGGGCCGCCGCGCAGAACCAGGCGAACATGCGCAAGGAGCAGCAGCCGCCGCAGGACGCGCGTCCCGGTGCTCCTGTTCCCGCTGCCATATCCGGCCCGCCGGTTCCTGGTCAGCAGAACGGCGGCCCCCAGATGGGCGGTCAGCCGATGGGCGGACAGCCTCAGCTGGGCGGCCCGCAGCAGATGGGTGCCCCGCAGCAGCAGATGGGCAACCAGCCGCTCGGCCTGCCGTCCGGTGCCCCGCAGCTCCCGGCCGGGCAGGGTGCCCCGATGGGCCAGCAGCAGATGGGCCAGACCATGGGCGGCCAGCAGCAGCTGGTGCAGCCGATGGGCGGTCAGATGCTCCAGCCGCTGGGTGGCCCGATGGGTCAGCAGCAGCTCGGTGGCCAGCAGCAGCTCGGCGGTCAGCCCCAGCTCGGTGGTCAGCCCCAGCTCGGTGGTCAGCCCCAGCTGGGCGGCCCGCAGCAGCAGATGGGCCAGACCATGGGCGGCCAGCAGCAGCTGGCGCCGATGGGTGCGCCGATGGGTCAGCAGCAGCTCGGTGGCGGCCCGCTGGGCGGCCCGATGGGCCAGCAGCAGGGTCCCGGCGGCGACAGTGCCGCCCGTGTGCTGGCGCTCGCCCAGCAGACCGCCGACCAGGCGATCTCCGAGGCCCGCTCCGAGGCCAACAAGATCGTCGGTGAGGCGCGCAGCCGCGCCGAGGGTCTGGAGCGGGACGCCCGCGCCAAGGCCGACGCGCTGGAGCGGGACGCGCAGGAGAAGCACCGCGTGGCGATGGGCTCGCTGGAGTCCGCCCGCGCGACGCTGGAGCGCAAGGTCGAGGACCTGCGTGCCTTCGAGCGTGAGTACCGCACCCGCCTGAAGTCCTACCTGGAGACCCAGCTGCGTCAGCTGGAGTCGCAGGCCGACGACTCGCTCGCCCCGCCGCGGATCCCCGCCACCGCCTCGCTGCCGCCGGCCGCGTCGTCGATGGCTCCGGCTCCGGCCTCGGCGATGAGCAGCGCCTCGCCGAGCTTCGGCAGCCAGCCGTCCTTCGGTGGCAACGGCCAGTCCTTCGGCGGCCAGAGCTCCTTCGGCGGCGGTGGCAGCCAGCCCTCCTTCGGTGGGCAGGCGAGTGGCCCGACCGGTGCCGCGCAGATGGCTCCTGCCGGGATGACCCAGCCGATGGCCGCGGTCCGTCCGCAGCCGCCGCAGCCGATGCAGCAGGCTCCGGCCCCGATGCGCGGCTTCCTCATCGACGAGGACGGCGACAACTAAGCAGTACCCACTTCGAGGGCGCCCCCACTGTGACTCCAGGTCGCGGCGGGGGCGCCCTCGTTGTCCGGCGCGGGGGCAGCGGGACCAGTGCGGGTGACCGCAGGCCGTACGACGGCCGGTCCGCCGGGCGCGGACCGGAGTGCGGGGGCTCGCGCGAGTGACCGTGCACCTTTAGTTTTTGGGGGAGCGGGATCGCGGGGGGGGCCCCGCGTCTCGGGCGAAGGGGGAAGGGCCGGGGGGGGCCCGGCCGCGGCGGGGGTGGGGGGCCCCCGGTGGGGGGGCGGGT